>QIHU01000738.1 GCA_003231035.1 Acidobacteriota bacterium | reverse complement strand
TCATCCGCGAAGCGCAGGTCGTAGCAGATGAAGAGGGTGCAGCGTAGCCCCTCGACGTTCACCGTCACCCACTCACCGCCGGCTTGGTAGTGCTCGTCTTCACCGGCATGGCTGAAGGGGTGGATCTTGTCGTAGCGCTCGATCTCCCCGCTCGGAGCGACCAGCACCAGGGTGTTGAACGGTTTCTCGCCGCCGGCCCGCCGCTCGGCGATCGAACCGGCCAGCCAAATTCCATGCTGCCGTGCCTGATCGACGAGGAACTGGGTGGACGGCCCACCCGGGGGCTCCGCCACCTGCTCGGTATTCATCGAAAAGCCCTGGGCGAACATCTCGGACAAGACCACCAAGCGGCACCCGGCGCCGGCCGCGGCGGCGATCCACGGCGACAAGCGGGCGAAGTTCGCCGTGGGGTTCTCCCACCGAATGTCGTGCTGGACGGCGGCGACGCGGATCATCGTCCGCTCCAGTCGATCAGCCGCTCGATCGCCTCATCGATCACCGAGGCCGGCTTGCAGAAGGCGAAGCGCACCAAGTGGCGGCCGTGCTCCTTATTGAGATAGAACGAAGTCGGCGGGATGGCCGCTACCCGTGCCTCCGCGACCATTCGACGGCAGAAAGTGACGTCGTCGTTCTCAGCGTCGAGCGGTCGAAAGTCGGCGAGCGCGAAATAGCCGGAAGCGGGCACGGTGACGGCGAAGCCGGCTTGGGTCAAGCCGCTCACCAGCTGGTTGCGCAGCTCTCGGTATTGCGTGATCAAGTCGCGGTAGTAGGTGTCCGGCGCCCCCAGCGCCGTCGCCATGGCCAGTTGCAGCGGCCCTGGCTGGCAAAAAGTGACGAACTGGTGGGCCGTGCGCAGCGCCGAAGTCAACGCCGGTGGAGCACAGGTGAGGCCGATCTTCCAACCGGTCAAGCTGAACGTCTTGCCGGTGGAAGAGATCGACACCGTGCGCTCCCGCATCCCCGGCAGCGCGGCCAACGACAGGTGGGCGCCGTCGTAAACCAGATGCTCGTAGACCTCGTCGCTCACCACCAGCACATCCCGCCGCCGGCAGACTTCGGCCAATGCCTCCAATTCATCGCGGGTGAACACCTTGCCGCTCGGATTGTGCGGTGTATTGAGCAACACCAGCCGCGTGCGCTCGGTGATCGCCGCCTCCAGCTCAGCCGGATCGAACCCAAACTGGGGCGAGCGCAAGGTCACCACCCGCGGCGTCGCCCCCGCCATCGCCACGCTAGCCAGGTACGAGTCGTAAAACGGTTCGAACAAGACCACCTCGTCCCCCGGTCCGCACAGCGCCTGCAAACTACAGAAGATCGCCTCCGTCGCCCCCGCGTAGACCGTCACCTCCGACAACGGATCGTAGCCGAGCCCATAAAACCGCCGCTGATGCGCCGCCACCGCCTCCACCAACGCCACCTCTCCGCCGCTGCGCCGATATTGGTTCTCCCCCGCGCGCAATGCCGCAATCGCCGCCTCCTTCACAAACTCCGGCCCATCGAACCCCGGCGCCCCCTGGCCCAAGTTGACCGCATCGTGGTCCAAGGCCAGCTGGTTCATCTCTGAAAAGACGGTGGTTCCAAAACCACGGAGGTGCGGGGCCAAAAAGGGAGAGTCGCTCATGGGCACATTGTCTCCCATTTCGAATCGGGAGTCCCGTCCAGTTGCTACCCGGTGGTCTCGCGTTGGGTGGCTAGTTTTCAAGAACGCACAACGGAACCATTCCTGAGACTACCTCCGTCAGGAGGTAGCTGCGCAGCGACCTCCAATCGTCTTCGACTAGCTTTCTTCTCAACTCGGGGAGGAGTTCCCGAGAGGCCATTAGACCTGGATATTCCTTCGCGATGGAGAGTAGTTCAAGAGTCTTTGCAACGGTCGCACACCCAAGAGGCGCTAGGAAGGTAGCGTCGGATCGGGTCACGGCAGCGCGGAAAGTTTGCTTTGCATAGTGGGTTCCGCCGAGTGCCTCTTCCGCCCGTTTCTGAAAGGACCTAAACTCGACTTGCAGCGGCCTGATGTGCTCTGTGGTTTCTTTGAGCAGTTCTAGGTGTCTGCTTGCTGTGTCAAGGATGGCTTGGGTACCGGCCTCAGAGACCCCGAACTCTAGGAGGTTGTTTGTAACGGCTTCCTGGCCGAGGGTGAATCGCGAGTGTTGACTCGCAAAGATGTCGAAGGCGACCCACATGGGTACCAATTCTGGTGTGCTGTTGGCGTTGACGTAGAAACTCAGCACTTGTCCCCTTTGTTGATCCAACGGATCCGCCTTGCCAACGTTCACGTCGCTGAAGTACCGCTTGAGATTTGCCAGGGGGCTACGGTACGACTCGCGGAATGCCTCCGGTGTGAGTTCATCGGTCAGCGTCCACCAAGCAACGGAGCCGGCGGGAAGGTCAGGATCGTGGAACTGTGCGTGCACCGAGGAGGTCGTCGCCATCGCCAAGAGGATGATCAGTGTACTAAGGGCTTGTCGTTGCATCTCGACTCTCCTCGTGAGATGGCTTGAATCCCTGCGCAGAACCAAAGCTAGGTGCGATATAGGTGAGGAAGAACCTGCGCATGCCGTTCCAGTCGGCGTCTCCCAGGTTCTGGCGCAATTCAGGGAGGGACCTCATGGCGACTTCTAGGAGTAAATCGGCGTTCATGGCCTCCAGAAGTTCTGCTGTCTTCGGAAGATCCTCCCTGCCCAGCGGAGCCAGAAAGCGTGCGTCAGAGGCGTTGGTCGCGTCGCGGACCCTCTTTCGGGCCTCCTCATCCCCTCCGAGGGACTTCACTGCCCGCTGCCGAAACTTGGTGAACTCTTCCCACAGCGGTTCCAGTTCGACTTCTCTCTCGTAGAGGAGATCCCGATGGTGATCGGCAACTTCCAGGATCTGCCGGACGCCCTCAGGGGACACACCGAAATCGGCGAGCAACTGGCCATCCGAGCGAATCAGCGTCTCAGGGCTCAATTGTTGTCTCAGCGTCCTGACCGTCGCCATGGCGCCGAACGCCCACCACAGAGGGACGAGTTCCGGCTCCGCACCGCTGTTGACATGGAAGATGAGCCGCTGTGCTTTGTGTGCGGGAAGTGGCCGCGTTTCCTGGATCTTGAGGTCATTCAAGTAACGCTGGAGGTTGGCTTCGGGGTCGTGATGCGCTCGCCGCAGTTCCTCTGGCGAGAACTCGTCAGTCAAAGTCCACCAAGCCGGTGAGTCGATCGGCAGCTCAACGGGACGGTGCCGCGCGGATGCCGAAGAGAGCGGTAGCAGGAAGAGCGCGCCGAGGAGAACAAGACGTTGGAACTGGCTTGAGTTTTTCCCCATGGTGTACCTCCGATCGGTGAAGGACAGGGTTGGAACGAACATTAGCATAAGTCAAAGATCGGTGTCATCGATCTAGCGAGAATCAAAATCTGCTGCGCGCGAAAGGTCGAGCGCAGCGCGACTGAGGCGCCAAGGACATTCAGAGAAGAGCTGCTCTGTCGAGGCACCGGAACGCCGCCGGTGACATATCATCCCCCCAACAAGATCGGCCAAAGGCCGAGCGAGACCAGCAGCAAGATCGGCCGAAGGCCCCGCCCGCCCCGCCCGCCCCGCCTCAAACAGGAGCCCCCTTTGTCCACCGACCTCCCCCTCAGCGAGTTCCGCCCCGCCATGCACCGCGTGGCGGAAATGATCGCCGACTACCTGGAAGGAATCGAAGACTACCCAGTCTTCCCCAAGGTGGCCCCCGGCGACGTGGCGGCCTCCCTGCCTGCCGCACCGCCGCTCGACGGCGAGCCGATCGACACTGTTCTCGACGACTACAAGGCGCTGATCGAGCCGGCGATGACCCATTGGAACCACCCCGGTTTCATGGCCTACATCGCGATTACCGGTTCGGGGCCGGGCATCTTGGCCGAGTCGTTGGCGGCGGCGCTCAATGTGAACGCGATGCTCTGGCGCACCTCGCCCGCGGCGACCGAGCTGGAAGAACGGGTGTGCGATTGGCTGCGTCAAATGATGGGGCTCCCCACGGAGTTTTCCGGGCTTCGATGAGCACCCTCCTGGCCCTCGCCTCGGCGCGCCAGCGGGTGTACCCCGAGACTCGTCGCCAGGGGTTGGCCGGGGCGCCGAAGATGACCGTCTACTGCTCGGACCAAACCCACTCCTCGATCGAGAAGGCCGCCATCGCCTTGGGATTGGGGCTCGATCAGGTGCGCAAGATTGAGAGCGATGGCGAGCTGCGCCTGCGCCCCGAGAAGCTAAGCGCGGCCATCGAGGCCGACCTCGCCGCTGGCTTGCGGCCGATGGCGGTGGTCGCTTGCGCCGGCACCACCTCCACCGGCAGCGTCGACCCGATTCCCGCCGTGGTCGAGATCTGTCGCCGCCACTCGCTGTGGCTCCACGTCGATGCCGCCTACGCTGGTGGAGCGGCGATCTGCCCCGAGTACCGGGCGCTGATGAAGGGTTTCGAAGAGGCCGATTCGGTCGTCGTCAACCCGCACAAATGGTTGTTTACCCCGGTCGACTGCTCCGTCCTGTTCAATCGCCACCCCGAGCTTCTGCGCGAAGCGTTCTGGGTCCTCCCCGAGTATCTGAAAACCGACGACGGCGCGGTAACCAACCTGATGGACCTGGGCGCTTTCGTTCCCTGAAGCTCTGGATGGTGATCCGCGCCTTCGGGGTACGCGGAATGCAAGAGCGCATCCGCGAGCACTGCCGCTGGGCCCAGTGGCTGGCCGACGAGATCGAATCCGCCCCCGGCTTTGAACTTTCCGCGCCCGTGCCCTTCGCCATCGTCTGCTTCCGAGCTCGCCTCGACCGGGCGAGCGGCGAGGACGAGGACGAGTTCAACGAACGGCTGATGGCCCGGATCAACGCCGCTGGTCCGGTGATGCTCTCGCATAGCAAACTGCATGGTCGCTTCGTGCTCCGTGTCGCCATCGGCAACCTCAGAACCACCG
>QIHU01000582.1 GCA_003231035.1 Acidobacteriota bacterium | reverse complement strand
CCACCGTCCTCGGCCTAGTCGGCCTCCCCATCCCCGACACCTTCCGCGGCTACGACTGGAGCCCCGTACTGCGCGGCAAGGAAGCACCCCCGACCCACCGAGTCAGCCTCCTCCAAGCCCACAAAGGCGCCGTCCTAGGCGACAACGCCAACAACAAAGCCCGTGCAGGCGGCCTCCTAGAGGTAGCCCTCATCCAAGGACAAACCAAAGAACTCCTAGACCTGCGCCCCAAGGCTCCCAAGAACCCCAAACACAAGCTCTACAACCTCACCCAAGACCCTAGAGAACAACACAGTCAGACCCACCTCAGCACCCCACCCTCCCCCGAACTCAAGAGCTACAAGGCCTAGAGGCCGCCAACAACCTCCCCGCCGCCGAGCTAGACGAAGAGACACTAGAGAAACTAAGAGCCCTCGGCTACATCGACTGACTCCTCGGGTCTGTGCACTCAGACCCAGTGTTGCTTCAGCGGGAGATCCGGCGAATCGCATTCCCTCATCCAATACTCGAAAAATACTTATTCCCGCATGCCTACCAAACCATTGACACAACGGGACGGACGTGTTATTAAGAGGTAATCTCGCCGATCTAACAGAGCGAGCAGAACCACCCTAGGCTAAGTAATTGGCCGGAAAGGAGTCCGATGTGAAGAAGTCAATCCTGTGGAGCGTACTGCTCATGGCCATCGCGATCATCACGCCAACAAGCGCGGATGCGGAACGAATGTTCATGTCAGCGCAGACAGCGGCCATCAAAGCCTGTGACACCCTTCATCACGAGCAGAGTTGCGCTAGGTTCCATATCAAGAAGGTCAAAAAACTCGAGAACAAGGCACCGAATCTTCCTTCTTCCTCAATTTCCCTGGCGAACGCATCGAGAATATCGACTGAGCCTGGGAGCGAGATCGAACTGAATGGTACTCCCTATCAAATCGAGTGGGCCGGCGAAGGCTATCGACTCGATTCTGGACTAGTGGTCGCACTCGACCCCCAAGACTCGAAGAGCTGGCTTCAGATCTACCCGACGATCCAGCCGGCGAACGTCTCGGACTGGAACGACGCCGATGCAAACAACTACCTCAACGCCACCGACGTAGTGGTCATTGATGGCACAAGCCACAGGGTCAAAGAAACTCGCTTCTACCTGTGGGTAGAAACCACCGGCAATTGATCCCTACTTCGTAACTTGATCCTTCCTACGGGGAGGCCTGCCCAACTCTGGACGGGCCTCCCCACAGCGATCCGTAGATCTTGAAATTGGCTTGCCGCCAGCCTTCGATCCCATCGCGAAACCAGATCAGGTTGCTAAAACCGAGCCGCGAAGCCCAGGTGGCGCAGCGCCGGCTTCGCGTGCAGTCAGGACCGAAGCAGTAGAGAACTAGTGGAACGGTCTTGCGGTCAATCTCTGGCCAGTAGCGCTGTAACAGCTCTTCAAACTGCTCTTGAAAGTCGTATGCGGAGAGAAAGATTGCGCCTGGCAAGTGGCCTTCTTCGAAGTACCAGTCTTCTCTCAGATCCAGGAGGATGGTCTTGGCGGACGGCTTGTCAGCCAAGTACGGATTCTCGGCTACCAGCAACCGCCGTACCGCCTGGGCATCGACAACCTGCACTTTCGGCAATTCTGAAGTGGCTTGCCAGGTAGCCCAGCCGCCCACCAAGAACCGCACCTCTAGTCCTAGGCTACGCAACAAGAGGAACGCCACTCCTACCTGCCGATCGAAAGAGTCTTTCCCAACCAAGATGAACGTCGAGCGTAAATCAACCGGGTCGGAAGCCCTGGGCCCGAGCGCTGATAAACGCTCCCTTGCCTCTAGCGGTTCAGGCCAGAAGCTACCCTCGCGCAGCATTGAGCGAGCATCGAACGGTAGGCTATGAGGAATGTGGCCGGCACGGAATAGGACCGGCAGCGCATAGGCTTCCCAATCCGTCTCCTGGCGAAGATCCAGCACCTCGACTCCCTCCCGTCCGTAGAGAGTTCGCAGTTCATCCACCTCGACCAGCAACTCAACTCGTGCTGGAGTTTCGAAACTGACAGGTAGCTGAGTAGGGTCCTCGGTACCTTGGCATCGCGGCAGAGCTTTCAAGCTAGCGTAGCCACCTGTGGCCACTCGAATCTGGTGAAAACCGGCAATACTGAGCCCCAAGAATACCCAGCCTAGCTCCTCGGGTTCCGCAACTGAGCCATAGAGCACCACCGTTTCGTCACCCCGCAAACCCAATTCGGCGAGCCTTCGGCGAAGCGGATCCGGGGACGCTGGACGGACAATCGAAGCGGGAAGGGATACCGCATCGAGGCAATGGCCAGCCGCGTAGTCTTCTGCGCTGCGAACATCGATCAGAGTGACTGCGGTGTCCAGCTGAACCATCTCGTCTGGCCCAAGAAATATTTCTGGGGGTTGGACTAGCGGAGGTGGTGGTGGCTTGACGCGAGGAAGTTCGCAAACACCGACCTGGGAAGCGGCGAGAATCGAGCCGCTAGCGATGGAGGCTACCAGGTGATGAATCTTCATAGTCTTACCGTTGCTCATGGTAGCATCCCAAAATGGGGATGACTTCCACTCTATCATGGCGCACCGCAAGGGACAGAGTATGCACTCTTGGGCACGCTACTGCCTACGGAGGCTAGCGAAAAAGCCTGGGGTCACGGCAGCGATGGTGCTCTGCCTGGCGATTGGTATTGGAGCCAATGCGGCTGTCTTTAGTGTCGCCAGCGCCACCTTGTTGCGCAGAGTCCCAGGAGTGCACCAACCGTCGAGGGTAATCACCGCGGCAATCCGCCCAATGGAAATCGAGGGCATTCCCGGTGCGCGCTTCCGGCGACCGATCTCCTTCTCTCAGTTCCTAGACTTGCGTCGCAGCGTGGATGGACTGGACCAGCTCGCAAGCTTCCACACGCTGCCCCTGCATGTCTTGAGCGGAGATCAATCCCATCGCCTCGCAGGGCAGCTCGTCTCCGCCGATTTCTTCCCGGCGCTCGGCCTCAAGCCAGAGCAAGGACGATTCTTCGCCCCAGAAGAGGAGACCAGTGGCACAAGAGTGGTGGTTCTCAGTCGGTCGCTCTCGCAACGACTGTTCCCTGGCGAAAAAGAGATCCGAGGAAGAACTCTGGACATTCAGGGAGTGGCCTGGACTGTTGTTGGAGTAGCGCCGCAAGGGTTCAGCGGTGTCTGGCTCGACGAGCCCATCGACCTCTGGCTACCGATCGGTGGCTACGAGGAACTTGAACGGGGAGCCTCCGTGGGGAAACTCTCCGACCCCGCCCATGGCTGGCTATTCTGGTTTGTCGGCCGGCTTTCTGAAGGAAATCAACTCGCCAATGTTCAGACGGACCTCGACCTGCTGACGACTAGCCTGAGCGCTCAATCCGGTGAAGACCCCTTCGCTCTCGATCTGGCTACCGGCGTTGGACTCCGCGCCGGTAAACGACGAGAGGTGCGCCTGCTGCTCGCGTTGCTTGCAGGTGCGGCACTGCTGGTATTGATCGTAGCCTGCGCCAATGTTTCGAGTCTCACCTTAGCGGCTGTCTTGGCACGGCGCCGAGAGGTAGGAGTCCGCGTGGCACTCGGAGCCGACCGCCCACGGTTGGTCCGCCTGATGGTGATCGAAGGGCTACTTCTTGGCGTCATGTCGGGTGGACTCGGTTTGCTGTTTGCTATCGCGGCCAACAAGGCGATGGAGGGTATGGCACTCGGCCGGCTGCTGCCAGAAACAAGAAATCTGTCGTTGGACGCTCGGCTCTTACTGTTCACCGCGACCCTAGCCGTGCTGGCAGGCTGCCTGAGCGGCCTGCTGCCAGCGCTTCGCATTTCCCGGACCAACCCGGTCGAATTGCTGCGGCGCCGACCCGAATCGTGGAGGCGGTTCTTCCCACCAGTGCGAGACCTCTTGCTGATCGTGCAGGTTGCCATTTCGTTGGTGATTCTGATCGGTGGGGGGCTGTTGGTGCGTAGTTTTCGCAATCTGCAAGCGATCGACCTTGGATTCCACCCCGAGGGAGTCACCAACTTTCGCCTGGACCTAGAACGCCAGGGATACTCCGAGGCGGAAGGGCGCGCCTTCTGGGAGGCGCTTCTGGAGCGCGTCCAAGCACTCCCTGAGGTGAAAGGAGCGAGCCTGGCGTCTGGTGTCGCACTGGCAGCCAGAGTCGCTGACGGACAAATGTCCATGGTCGGCACTGAAGCCTCTGAGGCTCTCGGACAGGATCCTTTGTGGGTAACGTCCTACAACATCGGTCCCGACTACTTCCGGGTACTAGGAATCCCCTTGCTGGAAGGCCAAGAGCTCACTGAAACTGATCGATCAGGATCTACCCCGGTGGTAGTCATCAACGAGGCTCTCGCGAAGGCTCTCTGGCAAACCCAAAGCCCGATCGGCCAAATGCTCGACATTGGGGATACCGCGTGGCGGGTGGTGGGTGTGTGCGCGAACGTTAGAAGGTCTCGAGTCGATCAAGCGGACGGATTTCATTTCTACACATCGATCTTGCAGTCGTATTCCCCGACTGCCACGCTGCACGTCAAAGCCGGTGGGAACCGCTCCATCGTCGACCCAGTGCGCCTGGCCATTCGAGAGCTAGATCGCACCCTACCGGTGTTCGAAGTCAGTTCCTACACCAAGGAGGTTGCCTTCGCGAAGGCTCAACCACGTCTGACAACGGCATTGATCAGCCTCTTGAGCCTCCTCGCTCTGACTTTGACACTCACCGGAATTTTCGCCACTATCGTCGAAACGATCCACCAACGGACCTTCGAGTTCGGAGTCCGACTGGCGATGGGAGGCAGCCGCCATCACGTTCGCAACCTGGCCCTACGCCACGCGCTAACCCTGACCGGAGTTGGATTGACCCTTGGCCTAGCGATCAGCCTGGCATCGAGTCGCGCAATAGAGTCAAGGCTCTTCGGAGTTGAACCCGTCGACCCCGCAACCTATCTAGGAGCCATCCTGCTCTTCGCCACCGCAGCCACGCTCGCCGCCTTCCTGCCAGCAAGTCGCGTTTCAAAGATTGAACCGAGGGTCGTGCTCGCTGGAGCCTCCCAGATCTAACCTTCGCCCGGATGACATCGCCCTCCTTCAGCAACGCGCAACTCCAACCATCCCGAAGCCAGCGAGCCCGGTCCGATCGCGAGACCGAAGGGCGAGCAACTCCAACCATCCCAAAGCCAGCGAGCCCCACGGGCGAGCCCCGCCAAAAGCGAGACCGAAGGGCGAGCAACTCAACGTAATTCGAAGCCAGCGAGCCCCACGGGCGAGCCCCGGCCGCCAGGCCGGCTCCTTGATGAGATGGACTCCTCTGTTGACCTGATCGGCAACTAAAGTGCCAAGGTCCAAGGTCGAAGTATCGAGGAACAACCCTTACAGAGGAGCCCGCCATGGAACCTACCGTCATTGCAGTCGATTTGGCAAAGAGTGTCTTTCAAGTCGCAGTGTCCACCTCGCCAGGCAAGGTCGAGAAGGAACATCGATTCAACGGCCAGCGCCTAGTCGAGTTCTTCGCAAAACAACAGCCGGCTACCGTCGTCATGGAGGCCTGCGGCTCGGCTCACTACTGGGCTCGGCGATTCACCCAGTTCGGCCATGAGGTGCGATTGCTACCACCACAGTACGTGAGGCCCTATGTCCCGAGAGACAAGACCGATCGAGCCGATGCCAAGGCGATCTTGGAAGCACATCGCAACAAGGATATTCACAACGTGCCCGTCAAAACGCCCATTCAGCAAGTCTTGGCGACCCACCACCGCATGCGTTCAGCATGGATGAGACGGCGGATCTCTGCCCTGAATGCGTTGCGAGGCATTCTGCGAGAACACGGAGTCTTTATTCCTCTAGGAGCGGCGCGAGTCATTCCCGCAGTGCGCGAAATCCTCGCCATGGAGGATGAGCAGGTGCCGTCAGCCCTCTATGCGATGCTCAGCGACATCTGTTGCGAGATCGAAGAGCTCCAGGAACGCATCCTCAATACTGAGGAAGAGTTGGAGAGGCTCTCCAAAGACGATCACCGAGTAAAGATTTGTCGGAGCGTGCCCGGAGTCGGTCCTCTCACCTCGACGGCTATCGTGGCTTTCGTTGGCGATGTCCAGCGATTTGCCAGCGGCAGGCACTTTGCTAGCTATCTCGGCCTGACCCCCCGAGTACGGGCCAGCGGCACACGCTCTCACCAAGGTCGCATCAGCAAACGAGGGGATCGCTACCTACGCTGTCTGCTGGTGCACGGAGCCCGAACGATTCTGCAACATGCAGAGAAGCGTCAGAAGACTGATCGCTTGCATGCCTGGGCAGTCCGGTCCAAAGATCGTCTTTCCTATGGCAAAGCGGTGGTGGCCCTAGCCAACAAGCTTGCCCGTATTCTCTGGTCGGTTCTGCACCACGATAGGCCTTACACGGCATTCACTCCGTAGCGCACTCGTTAGCCACAAACTCGTGAAGACTTCAATGAACGTCTCGACCTTTTCCTACCTGGGATAGCTAATGCACTGACTCGATGATTACAGGTCAGACCGGCGCGGGGTGTAGCCGATCACCCCATTGGCCCATGCTGTGGCCGTCTTCCTTGATTGGCTCCCCGCGCGCGTTTTTTCATCATGGCCCACAGCTGCCCGCGAAGCTGAACACAGTGGTCGAAGATATGGGTGCTGTCCGACCTCGTCGAGCCTCAAGTGCACAATCCCAAGAAACAAGTGAAGCCGATCCAGAAGAAACCAAGAAGACCGATCCGAAAAAAGTCTCTCGTAGCCCCTTGCGAGAGGAGTCCAGATA
>QIHU01000514.1 GCA_003231035.1 Acidobacteriota bacterium | reverse complement strand
GAGTGGAGTCTTGCGGTATTCGTAGTCCAGCGGCACTGGCCGTTCGGCCGAACGCACAGAGGCGACCTCCACCCCGGTGTCTTGGGCTAGCAGCTCCTCGATCGGGGCGGTGTTACCCAGGGTGGCCGACATCAGCAGGAAGCGGGTGTAGGGCAGGGTGATCAACGGGATCTGCCAGGCGACGCCGCGGGCCGGGTCGGCGTAGTAGTGAAACTCGTCCATCACCACGTAGGGCGCCTTCAGCTGATCGCCCTCGCGCAGCGCCATGTTCGAGAGCACCTCGGCGGTGCAGCAGAGGATCGGAGCTTGCGGGTTGATGCTGGCGTCGCCGGTCAACATGCCGACATTCTCGGGGCCGAGGTCGTTGCATAGGGCGAAAAATTTCTCGCTCGCCAGCGCTTTGATCGGAGAGGTGTAGAAACAGACCCGACCCTCGCACAGCGCCTTGAATTGCAGGCCGAGCGCGACCAGAGATTTGCCCGATCCGGTGGGCGTGTTGAGCACCACGTGATGGCCGGCCATCAGCTCCAGCAGGGCTTCCTCCTGCGCCGGGTAGAGCTCGAACCCGACGTCGTCGACCCAGCCTAAGAAGAGGTCGAGGATGGCGTCCGCGCTGCGCTCGCCGCCCTCCGGGATCCGGCTGGCGAGGCTATTGATCGGCGCGCTTTCGGCCGCCGCCGGCACGGTTTCGGGTGGCGGGAGGGTGGTACTGCTGGTGGTCGCTTCACTCATGTCTTTGGGTAGTCAGGAAAACAGTATGATGAGCCGCTATGAGAGATGACAGTCGCCGTCCAGCTTACCTTGCGGGTGGCGCTAGGGTGTGGGCTCTCGCACTCCTTATTCTGGGTAGCGTGGCCTCGCCGTCGTCGGCTCGGGAAGAGACGCGGATCCAACCCATCGCACCCTGGGAACGGGTCGCGGTGGAATTGGCGGTGGTCTACGCCGAGTCGGGCGCCGCTGCCTGGTGGGACCGCCTGGCCGCCGATTCGCCGCTGGTGGCGCTGGGCAGAGAGCGCGCCTTGGCCGAAATCGGGGTGCGCGCGGGGCCTTCGCGAGGTTCCTTGTGGCGGTTGCAGACGGTGGTGGACGACGGTGATTCGCCACCGCCGCACGGTGGGGAGCTGGCGGTGTTTGCATTGCACTTTCCTTCCGGTCTCGACGAGGCGCTGATCCTCGAACTGGTGGAAACCGCCCACGGTTGGCAGCTCTTTGACTTGAGGGTCTGGGCGGAGTCTGGGCGGCCAGTGCATGGTGACGAGGGCACGCCGGGTGCGGTCGCTCTGGCCTCGAACGAGTTCTCGGCGATGGCGGCGGAGTCCGCGCGGCCAGAGGCTCCAGCCCCCAAGCCGCCCTTGATCTCTCCGTGGCAACGAGTTTGGGGTCCGCTAGTGGGGTTGGTGCTGTTGGTGGTCGCGGCCTCGGTGCGTCGTCATAGCCGCCTGTTCGCTTGGTTCTTGCTGCTGCTGGGAATCGCCTCGATCCTGCTGACTCTTTTCCTTCCCGGTCCGATTGAATGGACGATGCCGATTCCCTGGTCGGGCACGGTGCTGGAGCCGGAATCGCACGACGATGAGTCCCAGGAAGAACCCGCACCGGTGCCAACTCTCGACTCACTGGTGACCTTGGCCCCCTTGCGTTCAGCGCTGGCCGCGGGGGTAACCCGCGATCGGATCGATCGTCTGTTTACCCAAGTTACGAACCGATTGGCTGGGTTGGATGAAGATTCGCCGGGTGAGGCATTGACCATCGCCCGCTTGTGGCGAGCACAGTACGAGCTGGCCGAGGGTAACCTGGTGGTCGCCGGAGCGTTGCTGGACGAGTTGCCGTCGTCCGGCGTGCCACCGCTGGGGGAGATCTTGCGAGCGCGGCTGGGCCTCTTGCGGGGTGAGGGAGTTGAAACGGCGCTGGGCTATGAACGAGCTCTCGCCGTCCTACCGGCTTTCGACGGCCTCCTGCTCGAAGCCGCCGAAGGGTGGGCCGCCAGCGGTTTTGACGGTCGCGCCGAAGCGCTCTTCAATCGGTTGGCCGCTAGCGGTTCTCGCCAGGCGGGGGTTTACGATCGCCTCATCGACCAAGCCGCCTTGCGCCATGACGAAGAGGAGGCTCTCGCCTTCTTCAACACCGCCTGGCGGTTGCAGCCGGCCGAGCGATCGCAGTTGCTGGCCGATCCGGTGCGCTCTTTTCTGGTCCGTAGGTACAACCTTTTCTCCGTGCTCGAATTGGCACGGCCGCGCGAGCCGGTGCCGTTGGCGGCTCAAGATGGACGGTCCGAGGGACTGAACCTTCCCGCGGGCTTCACCGCCACCTATTGCGGCGAGTCGCTGTTGCTGGCGCGGGATCGGACCCACATAGAGGTTCCGGGAGGCTTGGGGCTGGCGCCACCGATAGCCGAGGCCGAGGGCGCCGACAGCCGTCGCCAGCGGACCGAAGAGCGAATCTTGGCGGCGTTGAGCGAGGTCGAAACGGCCGCGTCCGGGTTGGAGGATGACGAGCAACCCTCCTTCTCTCGGGTCGGTCGTCTGGAGCAGCCGATCCAACGCGCCCAGCTAGAGACGGCGGCGCTGGCGCTGGCGCGCGACCATCGATGGGACGATCTGCTCCGCTTGACGGCGCCATTTGCCGCCCTGACGGCGCCCTTGCCGCCGTCGGTGGGCGCTTTGCGCGCCGAGGCTCTACGCCGGGCCGGGAAGGTCGAAGAGGCGACTCGACTCGTGGTTTCGATCGCCAAGAGCAACGTCGCCGCCGGTCGCAAGGCGCCCCACTCCCTCTTCCAGCTGGCGCGATTGTTGACCGAGGTCGAAGAATGGGACCTGGCGATTCGGGCGGTGCAAACTGCTGAGGAACAGATGCTCGAACCGCCCTTGGTCTCGATCATCCCGCGCATCCAAATGGAAAAGCGGTTGGCTCAAGGGTACAAGATCCACCGCAGCCGCCATTTTGAGGTGCGCTATCCCAGCGCCACGAGGCTCTACTTCGTTGAACAGCTGACCGAGGTCCTGGAGAAGGAAACCCGCCGCTTGCAGAAGTGGATCCCCTATGAACCGGAAGTGCCGATCGAGGTACACCTGTTCCCTTTCCGCGAATTCTTCCGGCTCTATTCGCAGGGGGGCGAAGTGGTCGGTCTCTTCGACGGTAGGGTGCGCGTGCCGATGGCCGAGGTGCGCAGGCTAAACCCGACGGTGGTCGCCATCCTGTCGCACGAATTGGCCCACGCGCTGATCGCCGGCGCCACCGATGACCGCGCCCCGGCCTGGTTTCACGAAGGGTTGGCGCAGCACGTACAGATGTTGCAAGCGCAGATCAACCCGATCCCGGATTACCTGCGCCAAGGCAAGCTGGTCGCCTTTCCGCTGCTCGACCCGATCCTCGATGGGCGCGGCGATTCGCAACTGGTGCAACTGGCCTACGACGAGGCCCGGTGGGCGCTGCATTACTTCGAAGTGCGCCACGGCCGGCGCTCGATCCATCGCATGTTGAAGGCCTTTGAGCGGGGTCGTACCACCGCCCAAGCGATCGCCACGGTGACCGGCATGAGCGTCGAGCAGCTGGATGCCGACCTCTGGAACTGGGCCGAGGGGCGCAAGACTTGGGAGACCGAGGTGGTGCGCTACGACCGCTAGCTCTCCTCTCGCCAGACCTCTTCCCTGAAAAAAACGACGAGTGCGCGACTGCCTTGCCTCTTAGGAGGGTAGGAGGTAGCGCAATGATGGGCGAAAGGTTTTGGTGGATCAGGTTTCTCGGTGGTGGTCGAAAGTGGGGAACTCCGTGGCGGCGAGAGGGGGGTCCCTAGATGACCAGGGACCGATCCCCATTTCTGACTCAGCGCTGGCGTCGGCTGGCCCGCTACCTCGAAGAGAGTTATTCCCAGCTGGGGCGAGCGAGCGGGAGCTCCACCGCCCCGCGCTCCCCGTCGCGGTCGGCGGCCATGCAGCTGGCGCGGGAGTGCGCTGGCGAGGGAGGTGGGCTCGACCTGGCGAGCATCTTGCCGTCGGGCTGGGCCGGTTACCTCAAGTTCGAGCGCCCCGACACCTGTTGGGCACTCGAACGGTTGGCCGCCTTGCCGCCGGTCGAGCGCATTGTCGAGGCGGCGCGCGGCGGGGTGAGTGCCAGTACCGACCTGATCCTCGCGGTGCTCGACCTCGCCAAGGCGGTCGCCGGAGGCGACCGG
>QIHU01000383.1 GCA_003231035.1 Acidobacteriota bacterium | reverse complement strand
TCACCCCCCATCAGCAGCTGGCACCTGACTGACAAGGAGCTGCCCAAGGGGGTAATCGCGCCATTGACAGAAAGACACATCAACTCAGCAAGCCACTCGTGGCCTTGCCTGGGTGAGATCTCGCCCAATCCTGTCTTTAGACAGCCACGCACAGTCTCTCAGCCCCCCTGGAGGGAAAACCGTAGCCGGAGCTGGCCTCCCTGGCCTCCCTGAGGCTGAGCTGAGCTAGTGAAAAAAACCCGAGTTAGCCATCACACTCAGAAGGAAATCGAACTCCCTCTCAAATCGGTTGGCACCCCTCTCCAGAGCCAGTGAAAAAAACCCGAGTTAGCCATCACACTCAGAAGGAAATCGAACTCCCTCTCAAATCGGATGGCACCCCTCTCCAGGAACTCCCTCTCAAATCGGATGGCACCCCTCTCCAGCACCCCTCTCCAGCAGGCCGCCGAGAGGGCCGAATGGCGGCTCCGGCAGGTTCCTGTCCCGCCGACAGGCTTTCTTGACACTCCATTAGAGGAGCTTCTCTATGGTGTTCGGCACTTCCGGGGAGCGGATGCCCCTCAAATGAAGCGTCAGACCAGTCATTTTCTGGAGGTCCCAAGTCATGACCCGACTATTCTCCCTACTCACCCTCTTCTTGGCCGCTGCCACTCTTCTTGTTGTGTCGCCGGCTCTCGCGCAGCCACCCCGGGCGCTGGCCAGCTTTGATGAGGGCCTGGCCCTTCTTAACGAGGAGCTACCTGGCTTCGGCGGCATGTTCCTTGACGACGAGGGCGTCCTCAACGTCCATATGGTCGGGGGCCTCAAGGCCGGTGTCTCCGAGCTCTTCGGCACCGAGGTCAAGGTACTCGCAGCCCGCTATGAGTTCTCACGGCTCCAGAGCTGGCGTGAGTCGATGCGCGATCTGCTCAGCGAGCCGTCCATCGTCCTGTTGGACGTGGACGAGAAGCTGAATCGGGTTCGCGTCGGTGTCGACCGCACCGTTTCGGGTCGCGGCACTCGCGCGCTCGAACTGCAATTGGCCGATCTCGCGATTCCCGCCGGCGCGGTGGTCTTCGAAGAGGTCGATCCGATCTTCCCGATGGTCACTCTTTCGAGCGCCTTCAACCCGGTGCCGGGCGGTGTCGAGATCAATTATCCGGGCTTCCTCTGCACCCTGGGCTTCAACGTACGTTTCGGTGGTAACGACAGCCCTTGTTATTTCATGACCAATAGCCATTGCACCACCACCCAAGGTGGCGTGGAAAGCACTCCCTATCTACAGCCCGCCGGCGGCGCCGCCATCGGCACGGAGGTCTTCGATCCGACCTACTTCGTCGGCGCCCCCTGCCCTGCCGGGCGGGTCTGCCGCTATAGCGATAGCTCCGCCGCGATCTACGACGCCGCGCTTAGCTGTGAGTTCGGCGCCATCGCCCGCACCACGGGCCTCGGCAGCGTGACCATCAACAACAACCAGCCACGCTGGCAGATCGTTTCGAAACTGGCTTCGCCGTTGGTCGGTATGCGGATGAACAAGACGGGACGCACCACCGGCTGGAGCGAAGGTCTCGTAACGGCGACCTGCGCGGACATTTCTGTGAGTGGAACCAATATCACCTTGCTCTGCCAGAGCGCCGTTGCCGCGGCGGTGGGTAGCGGTGACAGCGGTTCGCCGGTCTTCCGAATTCGCCTGGACTCCTCGATCGCGCAACTCGCCGGGTTGCTCTGGGGTGGAAATGGCCCGGGTACGCAGTTCATCTTCTCGCCAATGGCCAACATCGAGTTCGAGGTCGGCATCGCGCTTCCGGTTTTCTAAGACCATTCATCGTGGCGTTTCTCGTTCGGGCGGTCCTGAGTACTCAGGGCCGCTCGCTCTTAGCTGCTCAGGAACGCGGCATCCCAGGCGGCCGCCGCCACCAGAGAGTCCAGCTCTTCCACCCCATACGTGACTAATCGGGTAGACCCGGGTAGTTATCCACCCGGGTCCCCCACAGATCTGGACGTGCGGATTTCCCGCATCCGGCTCCTCGTGAGTCGGATTCGCATGGGACCTCAGACGCGCAACGCGGCACAGGGGGATGAATCGGCCCTCGAATGGTAGCGAACTTTCCGCACGGGACACTAGGTGCTCTCGCGATAGCCGCGCTATCTTGAGGAGTCGCGTTGAGATGCTACCGAGATCCTGAGTCCTCGACATCATTCCCTCCTTAAGTCCCGACTCACGGAGCCCCCTTCCCTCCACCGGGTCTCCTCGGGGGCGGATTCCCCGGCTTCGCCGGTAAAGCGTTCATCGAACTGAACCTCGTTCCTACTCAGCTCTTCACTTGGAGGCAGGCCGTAGAACTGATGATCTCCAAGCCGACCTCCATCATCTACTTCTCGGAATGGTTGGCTTCCATACCAGCTAGTTGATGTCGTCCAGATCCTCGAGCCCACCGAGAGCCTCTTCCAGGATCTCATCCAATCCTTCCAGCACTTCCGAGACGCCCTCGAGCGCCTCGTGCACCGCGGCCGCCACTTCGTCTTCCAGCCCGGCACGGTCGACTTCGGCCAGCGCCGCGGCGATCTCGGAACGCACCTCGGCTTGGATACCAGCACGGTCGACTTCGGCCAGCGCGGCGGCGATCTCGGAGCGCACCTCGGCTTGGATGCCGGCGAAATCTACTTCCGCTAGCTCCGCCTGAACTTCAGCGGATATCTCGGCGAAGTCCACCTCGGCCAACGCCGCGCGCACTTCCTCGCCCACTTCGTCGTGGATCTCAGCCCACGGCACCGAGGCCAGGGCCGCCTCGATCGTCTCCGAGATGGTTTCCCACTCCACTCCTTGTAGCGCCTGTTCGACAGTCGCTACGACCTCTTTGGCTTCCACCCGCTCACCCTCGCCGGCCACCGCCGCCATCGTCAGCCCAGCCACCAGCACGGCCAAAGCCGCAAGCAAAATCCGTTTCCTAGTCATCGCTACTCTCCTCCTGGGTCGTTCACTCGTCTCCCTCGATAGGACGGAAGAGCGACCGGAAAGGTTTCGCCCGGCGGGCGTTGGCCCTCAACAAATGGCTGGAGCAATCCGGCAGGGTAGTACTATCCCCTCCAAATGATCCGCTTTCTTGCTTCCCGCTCGCTCCACCCAACGGTCGCCAGCGAGCCCAAGTTCGCCTCCAATTTCGCACCGAAGGTGAGAGGTTGGCCCCGCTGCCCGCACCTCCTTGCTAAGAGCGCGACCTTGGCCTCGCTCTTCCCGTTCGGCAATCGACCCACGGTGGGCCTTCAGCTCTGAACACTCTCGACACCGCCGTAGCCGTCGACTTGGTTCGGCGCATCGCCGCTGGCGAGAAGGCCGCCGAGGCCGAATTGGTGGAGCGCTGCGGCAGGACGTTGCGTTTCTTGACTCGTCGTTACGCCCGCAATGATGCCGACGCCGAAGACCTTTACCAGGAGACCCTGATGCTGGCGCTAGAGAAGATTCGCCGCCGCGAGCTGCGCGAGCCCGAGAGACTCGCCGCCTTCCTGCGCGCTCTGGCGAAGAACCTCAGCACCCAGCGCTATCGCGGCCGCAGCTACGAGGTCGAAACACCGAGCGACAACCTCCCGGAGCTCCAGGACGAGCATCGACCGAACCCACTCGGCGGCCTGCTCCACCGGGAGAGGGTGCGCTTGACCCGTCTTTTACTCGCCGATCTCAAAGTAGAGCGCGACCGCGAGGTGCTCTTGCGCTACTACATCGCGGAGGAAGGTAGCGCCCAGATTCGCGCCGATCTGGGCATCGACGCGGAGCACTTTCACCGCGTCCTCCACCGCGCCCGGCAACGCTACCGACGGCTCTGGGAAGAGCACTCCCCTACCGCATGAGGTCTTGAGGACGAAGCCATGGAACATCCCCGTATTGACGACGAACGGATCGTCGACCGGTACCTAGTCGGACGGCTGACGCCCGAGGAGGAGGCCCTCTTCGAGGAGCACCTCTTCCACTGCACCGCCTGCCTCGAACAAGTCGAGTCGGGCCAGGAACTCTCCCGCGGCCTGCGCGCGGTGGCGGCCGAAGAGGCGGCGCGGGCGCGGGCGGTGACCACGCTCGGTTTGATGGCAAGGATACGCAGCCGACCCGTTCGCTTCGCCGGACTCGCCCTGGCCTGCCTTCTCCTGCCCGCCCTGCTCCTCTGGCAGCGCCTCCAGTTGAATCGCCTACAAGGGGGGGGTGGCCCTGAGGTCGTGGCCGGTCTCATCGAACCGACGGGCGATTTGCTCGTCGTCGCGCTGGGGGTGGTTCGCGGCACCGCCGACGCGGTGGAGTTACGCCTCGATCCCGACCGCGAGATTGTCCTGCTCTCTCTGGAACTCCAAGCGGTGGAATCGGCGCGCTATCGGGTGATCCTGAGCGATGCCGGGGGCGCGGTGTTGTGGCGCGGCGACGACCTTGAACCCAATCTCCACGATAGCTTGTTGCTCGCCCTACCTTCCTCCTACCTTGGCCCTGGATCCTACCGGGTCACCGTCATCGCCCTCCCCGAGACGGGCGACCATCCCACCGGAGAGATGGAGTTTCGAGTTCTCCCCGCACAGTAGGAAACAGTAGGAAACGGGTGAGAGGTTTCTCGCTCAGAGCACACTCGAAGGGTAAATGACCCCAAGGAGATCGCCATGTTTGACCAGAAGCCCGTGGAGCAAGAGTCCGTAGAGCTGGAGCGTAGAAGGATGACGACGGTGAGCGGCCGCCACTTCGTCGGTATCTGGAAGGTGATCGCCGGCGACCCGCTGGAGGGCGGTAAGCAGGCCAGCAAGAAGGGCGCCACGAAAGAAACAGTGCCCTCGCCTCAGTACGAAATGCTGATTCTCGCGACTGGCGCGAACCTGTTTTCCTTGTCGTACAGGCAGGTACCCAGCAAGGCGTGGACCCACCTCCAGACCCTAACCTACATGGCCGATACCCACACCCTCGAGAACCGGATCGGGGAGGACGGGCGTCCCCTGCGCCGCGGCCCCAAGGAAGAGGACCGGGAGCCGGAACGGTGCCTCACTTTTTGGAATTGCCGGGTGCGAAGCCAGGGCGAGAAGTGCGCCATTTTCGCCCTCCGGTTCGGTAAAAATTCAGGCGACGACTCGCAACTCCCCGGTTTTGAGATGGGCACCAACGGCTCTTGGGGCGCGGAGGAAGGGGGCGGATAGCTACCGCCAGTCGCCCTGTAGCGAGAAGGCGGCCCAGTAGTAGGGGTCGCGGTAGCGCCGATCTTGACGCAGAGCGAGCTGAGCGCCCCGCAGGGCGGCCGCCGCCGGCAGCCCCTCGACCAACATGGCGCGATAGAAATGGGTCATCAGATCGGCCGTGGCCCGATCCCGCACCTGCCAGAGGCTCGCCACCACTCGCGGCACACCGGCATAGAGGAAACCGCGGGTCAGCCCCACCAGCCCCTCGCCGCGAATCTGCTTGCCCAGGGCGGTTCGACAGCCCGAAAGCACTACCAGTTCGGCCGACAATTGAAGGTTGGCGACATCGTCGAATCCCAGGAAGCCAACCAGCTCACCGCCTTGGGCATCGTGTCGCGAAAGGACCAAACCGGAGAGTTCCGGGGTTCGGGGGTTGAGCAGACCGTGGGTGGCGAAGTGGAGGATGCGGTAGTCGCCCAGTTGACCGCCCACAACTCGCGAACGGCGCGCCTCACCACCGAGGGCCAATAACCTTTGCGGCGCCGGCACCAAGGCGGCGATCGCCTCCGCCTCTCGACGGGTATGGGGAAGGCGGTCGAGCGCCTCTAGCCCCGAGCGGGTAGCTCCTCGAAGATCCACCGGGGACTGGCTGGGACCCCTGATACCCGGAGACACGGACCGGACCGCCTCAGACGAAATCTTCGCGAGTCGCGGGTCGCCGCGATTGAAAATCGGATCGGCCAGAATCGCGACTGTCTTTGGCCCGACCTTGGAGGTCGAGTGAGCCTCCATCCGCCGCGCCGCCAGCTCTCGCCGCTGCACCGCCAGCACGGAAGCCGAAGGCAGGTAGACGACTTCATGCCTTACCAGCACCGGCACCGCCGGAAGCGCTCCAGTCGAGGGCAGAGTCAGCGCCGCGAAGGGTACGAAGTGGAGAGCGCCGTCGGGGACGATCACCAGTCGCTGTCGATCGAGCCGCTCGGCGACCGGCGCGAGGAGCATCCGACCCAAAGCCTCTAGCGCCGCCTTGCCCTCGGCCCTTGGTTGGTGAACAGCACTGATCTGCTGGTGGACTCGGCTGGCGAGCTCTTCGATCCGTCGTCGCGGCGGCAGTTCGTGGACGGTGACCGCCGTCGACGTCACCCACCACAGGAAACTGCGCTCCTCGCCGAGGAAGAACTCCAGCAGAACCGTCTCCTCGTCGAGGAGTTCGCGGATGGCCACGGAAGTGAGTGTTTGCGGACGCCTCAGGGCCGCGGCGCGGGGATCGCGACGCCGGAGCTCAGCACGGATATTGTCGAGTTCGGCGAGGGCGGCGAAAAACTCCTGCTCCGCCGCCAAAGCCTCCGCCGCGCCGTGCTCTCGGCCGTTCACCGCCAACTGGCGGCGGGTCTTGGCCGCGAAGCGCTGCTGGGCGAGGCGTAGCCGGCGGGCTAGCGCCGACTCGGCCCCACTGGCCAAACCCTCGGCACTGCCTTCGAGCAAGGTCAGTAGCGACCGCGAACGGGCCCGTTCGCTCGCTTCCAAAGCCGCCAGGTCGTGGCCTCGCGAGGGCGACTTCCGGTGTAGCCCGACCAAGAAGTCGACATGGAGTTCATAGACTTCTCGTTGGGTAGCCACGAAGGAAGCCCGTTGATTAGGATCCCCGAACCTACCTTGCAGGGTCTCGACAGCCTCCAAAGCGGCCTCGATCGCCGCGCGCTCCGCCCCTGGGTGCCCCAGCGCCCTTTCGGCCCGCGCCAGAGTGGTGAGCGCTCGGACCTCACCCACCGGGTTGCGCACGGCACGGTGCAGGGCGAGTGCCGCGGCGACGAGTTTTTTCGCCTCGCCGGTTTCGCCGAGCCCCAAGCGGGCTCGGCTCAGCAATTCCAACACCTCGGCCTCCCGCGGCCGATTTCCCATCTGGCGCAGGTCGGCCAGGGCAAGTTCGAGCTGGTCTCGGGCCGGCGCGAACTCGTCGTCTTCCAGGTGAAGTTCGCCCAGGAGCCGACGGGCGGTCGCCGTGCCGCGGCGGTTGTCGACCGCGAGGTTGTGATCGAGGGCCTGGCGGTAGAAGGCCAACGCCTTGCCCGACTGACCCAGGCCGGCCAAGGTCCGGCCCAAGTTGAGCAGGGTCACCGACTTGCCCGAGCT
>QIHU01000064.1 GCA_003231035.1 Acidobacteriota bacterium | reverse complement strand
CGCTCGGAGGTCGAGGCGGCGATCGGTGAGGCGCGGGCCGGTGCCTTTCCCGATCTGGCGCTGGTGGCTTCGTGGGGCCGGTCGCGCAGCCCCGCCTTTCTCAACAGCCCGGACTTCGAGGATATTCTCGCCGGCTTTCCTGATGGCCAGTCGTTTAAGCCGGGCACCCAGGAGCTCTACAGCCTTGCCGTCGAACTGCGCCAGGCGATCTACTCGGGCGGCAGGTTGGCGGCGGCGATCGATCTTGCCGAGGTGGCGTCGACCCTCTCCGAGGTGCGCGTCGGCGTAGCCCGCCTCGATGCCGCGCAGGCGGCCGCCGAGGCCTACTATCGGTGGCTGACCGCCCGCGGCAAGCTGACGGCGCTGGAGATTCAGCGCGCGGTGCGCGAGGCGGCGCTCAAGGTGGTCGAGGACCGGTTCGAGTTTGGCGATGCCACCCGCCTGGACCAACTACGGGCGCGCTCGGCGCTGGCCGAGGTGCAGCCGACGGTGGCGCGGACCCTCGGCGAGGTGGCGGTGGCCGAGCAGGAGCTGCGAGCGCTTCTCGCTTTGCCGCCGACGGCGATGATCGAAGCGCGAGAGGTCGACGAGAACCCTCCCGCGGTGCCCCTCGATATGGAAGGACTGACCCTGGCGGCGCTCGGCGCGCGACCGGAGTTGGCGGATTTGGATCTACAGGGCGAGTTGCTCGGTTTGCAAGCTCGCATCGAAGCCTCGGACGGCCGCCCGCAGGTGGAACTCAACAGCGCCTTCGGTCGCGAGGCCCGGCTGATTGAAGATCTCCCCGAGCCGTTGTTCGATAACTGGCGCCTGTCGCTCGACCTGCGCTGGCAGCTGTTCGACGGTGGAGCGCGCCGCAACCGTCTAGCGCAGCTCGAAAGCCAAGGGCGGCAGCTGGACTGGCAGCGGCGTGACCTGGTGCAGCAAGTGAGGCTGGAGATCGAACGTGCCGTAACCGGCTACCGGACGGCCTGGGCGACCTGGCAGGCCTCCGAAGTGGCCGCCGAGACGGCCCGCGAGGCCCACCGGGTGGCGCAAGAGAGCTACCGCGAGGGGGTGGCTCTTCAGTCGGATCTACTCGCCGCGCAGGGGCAAGAGGCGCTGTCTGAGTTGCGGGAGGTGGAGGCTTACTACCAGACTTGGATCGAGGCGACGCGGCTGGATCGTGCCCAGGGGCTCTTGCCGGGCGGTGGTCGCTTGCCGACCCTCAAGGTGGAGAAAACGGAGGCTGTGCGGGTTGACCCTAAGCCGCAGGCCACGGCGGAGGAAAAACAATGAGATATGGACGCAGCGTAGGGGTGGCTGGTCTGCGTGTGTCGGCTGTGCCGTGGCTGATGGCGGCATTCCTCGGTTGCTCCACCATCGACCCCAGAACCGCCAGCGGAGCGCGTCGCCACGGTCGAGATGGCGAGTCCGCGGGTGGAGGATGTGGCCGATCGCATCAGCCTGCCGGCGGAGCTGCTGGCCAACCGGCGAGCGGTTCTCGCCGCCGAAGTCGGCGGGGTGGTGGAAGCTCTTCATTTCGAGAGCGGCCAGCGGGTCGCTCGTGGGAAGGTGTTGTTGTCGGTCGATACCCGCCGGTGGCTGAGGCGGAGGCGGTCGATCGGCAGCGGGGTTTGCAGTTCCAGCGCGCCGAGCGATTGTTCGAGAAGCGCTCGATCACCCAACAGCAGATGCTCGACGCGGTGACCAACCGCGATGTGGCCGCGGTGCGTCTCGCCTCGGCGCGGCTTCAGTTGTCCAAGTCCAAGGTGAAGGTGCCGTGGGCGGGGCTGATCGCCGAGCGACGGGTGGAGGTCGGCGACTTCGTCACCGCGGGGCAACCGGTGGCTGAACTGGTCGATCTGTCGCGCCTCAAAGTGCGGGCTCCCGTACCGGCCAACGATGTGCCCTTGCTCAAGATCGGGTCTCCCGTCGAGGTCACGGTCATCGTGCGCTTGGCCGCCGAGGTCGATCCTCGGGCACGGACGCTCGAAATCGAAGCGGTGCTCGACAACCGCCAGGGCCGCATCCGCCCCGGCATGCCCGCCCGCTTGGAGCTGAGCCGGCGTACGCTCACCGATGCGATCTTGGTGCCGCTCTCAGCGGTGGTCGATCTAGGCGACGCGGATGGTCTGTTTGTGGTTCTCGAAGGGCGGGCGCATAGCCGGCGGGTGGAGCTGGGACCGGTGGTCGGGGAGCGGGTGGTGATCGCCAGCGGCCTCGCGGCTAGCGAAACGGTGGTGACCAGCGGGGCTCGCAAGTTGGTCGAGGGTCAACGTGTCGCGGACTCTTCCGAGCGCTAGAACCGACGAGCGAAAGCGCACCATGAACCTGACCTCAGCCAGCCTCAGCCACCGGGCGACCGTCTTCTTCCTCCTCGCCGCTTTGATCGTGGCTGGAGTGGCCGCCTACGTCACCCTGCCCAGGGAGAGTTCCCCGGACGTCGAGCTGCCGCTGATCGTCTCTTTCGCCATCTATCCCGGTGCGTCGCCCGCGGACCTCGAATCTCAGGTCACCCGGCCGATGGAACGCGAGATCAGCGGTGTCGACGGCCTCAAGAAGCTAACCTCGGTCTCGGAGGAAGGGCTGTCGGTGGTGACCGCCGAGTTCGACTCTGGAATCGATATCGACGCGGCCCTGCAGAAGGTGCGCGACCGGGTCGATCGGGCCAAAGTCGATTTCCCTTCCGAGGTGGAAGAGCCACGGATTCAAGAGATCAACTTCTCGGATATTCCGATCATTCAGGTCCACCTAGCCGGCGAGATCGGTCCCTTGCAACTCAAGCGGCTGGCCGAGGATCTGGAAGATCGGTTGGAGGCGGTCTCCGGAGTCTTGCGGGTGACCCTGGTGGGTGGACTCGAACGCGAGGTGCACGTTGAAGTCGATCCTGAGCGGCTGCGCCTCTACGGGCTCTCTTTGGACGACGTGATCGACGCGGTGCGCGATGAGAATGTGTCGATTCCCGGCGGCCAGCTCGATATGGGGGATCTCGCCTACTCGGTGCGAGTACCCGGCGAGGTGGAGGATCCCCGCGAGATCGAGGACTTCGTGATCGCCTCGCCAGGCGGTTCGCCGATCTTCGTGCGCGACGTGGCGAAGGTGCGGTTCGGTTTCGAGGAGCGCACCTCGATCGCTCGCATCGATGGCCGCCAGTCGGTCTCGCTCTCGGTGCAAAAGCGGGTCGGCGCCAACATCGTCGAGATTGCCGACACGGTGCGCGCCATCGTCGAGGAAGAATCGGCGGGATGGCCGGATACGGTCCAGGCCCACCTCCTCGCCGATCAGAGCGAAGAGATCCGCCGGATGGTCAGGGATCTTGAGAACAACATCCTCTCCGGCCTGGTGCTGGTGGTGCTGGTGTTGATGTTCGTGCTCGGTTTCCGCACCGCTCTCTTCGTCGGCCTGGCGATACCCTTCTCGATGCTGCTCACCTTCGTGGTGCTCCAAGCCGCGGGGGTGACCCTCAACGTGGTGGTGCTCTTCGCGCTGGTGTTGGCGGTGGGCATGTTGGTCGACAACGCGGTGGTGGTGATCGAGAACATCTACCGCCACATGGCCGAGGGCAAGACGCCGACCGAGGCGGCGTTGATCGGCACGCAGCAGGTGCAAGGGGCCATCGCCATTTCCACCTTGACCACCGTGGGAGCCTTCGCGCCGCTGCTCTTCTGGCCCGGCATCGTCGGTAGTTTCATGTACTTCATGCCGCTGACCCTGTCGATCGCCTTGCTCGCTTCGCTGGTGGTCGCTTTCACTGTCAACCCGGTGATGTGCGCCACCTTCTTGCGACTCGCCCCGCGGGGAGAGGGGCGACGCGGTCGGTTCAGCGGTTGGCTCGAGCGGCGTGGCGAGACGGTGCTTCGCCTCTACAAGAACTTGCTCGAATGGTCGCTCGACCACCGGCTGGTGGTGATCGCCGCCACCTTCTTGCTCTTTGTGATCGTCGTCGGCCTCTTTAGCCAGTTCAACCACGGGGTCGAGTTCTTCCCCGAAACCGAGCCGCCGCAGATCTTCGTCAACGTGGAGAGTGATCCCGGAACTCGTCTCGAACGCACCGACATGATCGTGCGAACCCTCGAAGAGCGGTTGGCCCAATTGCCGGATCTAGAAGTCGTCGCCGTGGGTGTCGGGGCTGGTAGCCAGGCCGATTTCGGGGGCAGCGGGCAGGGCGGCGATGCCGCGTTGGGACGGATTACCCTCGACCTGATCGATCGCGAAGAGCGCGAACAGAGCTCATTCGAGACCATGGCCCAGGTGCGCGAGCTGGTCGGCGCCCTGGCCGGTGTGACCTTGAACGTGGAACGGCCTCCCGAGGGGCCACCGGTCGGCGATCCCTTGGCGATCGAGATTTCAGGCGACGATTTCGCCACCTTGGGAACCATCGCGGCGCGGGTGCGAGCCATCGTCGAAGGTATTCCCGGGTTGGTATCGCTCGATGACGACTTCGACGCCGCCAGCCCTGAGATCACCGTCGAAGTCGACCGCGTGCAGGCCGCACGGCTGGGTTTGACCACGGCCGGGATCGCGCGCACCGTACGCACCGCGATCAATGGCACCAAGGCCTCGGTCCATCGCCATGGCAAAGACGAAGCCGACGTGACGGTGCGCCTCGCGGAGCGCTTCCGGGCTTCGCCCGAGGACTTGCGGCGGTTGAACTTGGTCAACGAAGCCGGAGTGCAGATCCCCCTGGGCGAAGTGGCCACCGTCGTGCGCTCGACAGCGCTAACCGCCATTCGGCACAAGGCGCAGAAACGGGTGGTCACCGTCAGCGGCAAGGTCACCAACCCCCAGTTGGCCGAGCCGGTGCGCAGCGAGGCCCGGAAGCGGTTGCAGGCGGTTGCCGATCTATTGCCCGCTGGCTACCAACTCTCTTTCGCCGGGCAGAGCGAAGACGAAGAGGAAGCCAAAGCCTTCCTCTCGCGGGCCTTCATGTGGGCGCTGATCGTAGTGTTGGCGCTGATGGTCGGCAAGTTCAACTCGGTGGTCACGCCGTTGATCATCTTGACCTCGGTGGTGATGTCGATGATCGGGGTCTTCACCGGCCTCCTGGTCACCGGCCTACCTTTCGGCATCATCATGACCGGTCTCGGGGTGATCTCGTTGGCGGGAATCGTGGTCAACAACGCCATCGTCCTACTCGATTACGGCGAGCAGCTACACGGGCGCGGCCTCAGCCGCCGCGAGACGGTCGTCACCACCGGACTGCGGCGCATGCGTCCGGTACTCCTCACCGCCGTCACCACCATCCTGGGGCTGATCCCGCTGTCGACCGGCGTCGAGTTCGACTTCCACCGCCTCGTCTTCACCACCGGCGGCGAAAGCAGCCAGTGGTGGCGCGGGATGGCCGTCGCGGTCATCTTTGGCCTCACCCTGGCCACCTTCTTGACTCTGGTCCTGGTGCCGGTGCTCTACGACCTGCTCTTACAGTGGCGCGAACGGGGCGAGGAACAGGTGGAGGGCGTCGAGGTCGAGGGCTAGGGCTAGCCCTCTTCGACCTTCTTCAAGTCAATCACCTGGATCCACTTCCAGAAGCGTTGAAAGTCGCGCGGGTTGGCGGTGAGGACGGCATCGACGCGGGCTACCGAAGCAGTGGCCACCAAGTTGGCGTCATGGATGATCTTGCCGCTACAGCTCAGCTCGCGGACTAGCTGACGAAGACGGACTGTCACTCGCTCGTCCTCTGGAAGGAATCGTAGTCGTTCAGCGAAGACCTCGGCGTTCTCTAGCGCGGCCTCGCAGGAGAGCCCCAGCCCGTTCGCATCGAGAGGGCGCGTGGCCACCACCAAGTACTCGCGCAGCACCTGACCGCAAGTACAAAGACGAGCCTTGGAGGGAGGCCAGCGGGTAAGAGCGCCGATCGCCAGAGCGTGATGCTCGCGCGTTGGACTGGAGGCGGTCAGTAGGACGTTGGTATCGACCAGAACTGTTCTAGCGGCCATCGTCGCCGTACATCTCTTCCCGGCTCCAGCTTCCCTCGTGTGCCTCTGACATGTGGAGCCTCAGCGCGGCGCGAGGCTCCACCGGGGGTTCGTCGCGGGCGATTTGCGTCAAAAGATAGCGCAGCTCCCCTTGCAAGGAGCGCTGTTCACGTTCCGCGCGCCGCTTGAGGGCATCGAGCACGTCGGAGGG
>QIHU01000700.1 GCA_003231035.1 Acidobacteriota bacterium | reverse complement strand
CGGCTACCCGGTTGGCGATGGCTCCATCTTCGCCGGTATTCACGCGGTGCCGCCGGGCGGGCAGGTCCGTTTTCGACCGCGGGGCGAGGTGCTGGAGGTCGACCGTCAGTGGAGTTTCCGGCCGGGCCGCGAGGAAGGCGAGAGGCCAGCACCGCGCAGCGAAAACGAGTGGGTCAGCGCGGTTCGCGACCACTTCCTCGCCGCGGTCGAGAAGCGTCTGGTCTCCGACATGCCGCTGGGCGCCTTCTGGAGCGGCGGGGTCGACTCGAGCGCCGTCGTGGCCGCGCTACACGCCCTGTCGCCGAACCAGCGCCGCCACTCGTTTAGCATCCACTTCGCCGAGAGCAGCTTCGACCCCAGCCAGGAGCTCGAGCCGGTGGCTCGCCAGCTCGGTCTCGAGCATCACCGCGTCTCCTTCCACGCCGCCGATCTTGTCGATGACTTCGAAGCCGCCATGCAGGGCAACGCGGGGCTCTTGGCTGACCTCTCCCTGTTGCCGATGCGCAAGCTGGCGCGCACCGCGCGAGCAGAGCTGAGCGTCGTTCTCACCGGCGATGGAGCCGACGAGCTGCTCGCTGGCTACGACACCTACCGGGCCACCTCCCTGGCCCGCAAGTTGGGACCGCTGCGCCGGCTTGCGGCTCCCCTGGTCGCCGCTGCCGCCAGCCTGCTCCCCGCCGGTGCCGGGCGCGGCAAGCTCAATCGCTCTGTCTTTCTGCACCAACTCGCCAAAGGGCTAAGCCAGCGCCACCTCTCCGCCGTGCATGCCCGCTGGCGTCAGATCTTCCAACTGGGCGATTTGAGCGGCCTGCTGAGTTCTCGCGGGGCCGCCCTCACCGCCGGCATCTCGACCCTTCCCGACGAAGCGCTCTACGCCGAAGTCTGGGACACGGCGGGCGGCGACTGGTTAGCGCGCGCCCAGGCCCTCGACGCCGACACCTGGCTGGCTTGCGGCATTCTTCCCAAGGTCGATCGCACCACCATGGCCTATGGGCTCGAAGCTCGCTCGCCCTTCCTCGATCGGGACCTCGCTGCCCTCTTCGCGGACCTTCCTTCCAGTCTCAAACTGCGCCACCCGAAGTGGGTGCTGCGCAAGGCGGTCGAGCCTTGGCTGCCGCCCGCCTTGGCCTGGCGTAAGAAAGAGGGCTTCAACACGCCGCTATCCCGCTGGTTCTTGGCCGAGCCCGCGGCCCGCAAGCTGGCTCGGCACTGGACGACCAGTGACCAGGCGCTGGCCCACGGCCTTCTCGAACGCTCGGCGATCGAGGGCCTGTGGCGGCGTCACGAGCGCCAAGATTGCCACTTGCAACTGTGGAACCTAATGGTGTTCAACGCCTGGGCGCACTACTTCGAGCCCGAGTTCGCCTTGTGAGCCGCGAGCTGCCGGACGCTCGCGCCAAGCAGCCGCGCCGCCGCCGCCAAAGTTTCGCTCGCTAGCGCCAAGGCCGCGCCCGGTAGGAGCATGCCCGCGGCATGTAGATAGCGGGGCAAGGGCGGTTCGACGAGTACGATCAGCAGCAAGCTGGCCAGGAAGAAGGAACCGGCGATCAGCCAGATTGCATCGAGGTCCGTCACGGCGGTGGCAGGGAAGGCCTTGGGTGGTCGCGGCACCGCTACGGCCCGCGCCAGCGCGAGCGCCAGTATCCCGAGCAGCGCCAGGCCAAGGCAGAGGTCTAAGCTACGAACCCACCGGACCGATCTGGACACCCCGATCCGCATTCCCTGGGCGATCCAGCCGAGGTACTCCCCCGGAAGCTGCCCGAAGACATCCTTGGACAGCCCGGCGAGCTGGTGATTAATGAAGGGCACCTGCTCTTTGAAGCGCAGCCCACGCTGCTCGGCCTGGCTTTGCGCCAGCCCCACGCCCATGTCCCAGATGTTGACGTTGTACTCTTCGTACCAGGTGTCCATCTTGCGGCGGGCAGATCTAAAGCGCCTCTCTTGGAGCGGCTGAAAACGCTTGTCCCCCAACTGCGCCGAGCGCTCGGTGCGTGCGGCGAGGAGGCTGCGCGCCAGCTCTTGATACTCCGGGTCGACGCGTTCCACCACTTCCTCGGAGAGGAGTGAGCCGGCGATGCCGACCACGTTGTAGCCGCCGAAGGAGACCAAGCCCCACTGCTCGACGGCCACCCAGCGGTAGGTCGAGAAGAGCACGAAGGGCAGGACGCTGACGGCGACAATGCGCACAAGCCAGCGCGCGACCGGCAGCCCCGACTCCGACGACCGGTGGCGCAGGTATAGCACCGATCCGAGCAGTGGCACCAGGAGGATCATGAAGAGGTAGGCGGGGCGAACTTGGTAGGTGGCGGCGAGCGCCACGCAGAGTAGCCACCATGCCGCCTTGCGCCGCGGCCGCGCCGCCACCCGGCACAGAGCGGCCAGCGTCAGGAGCGCCAATCCCGCGCTCAAGGTGTCGGTGATCAGCATTGCACCGAACTTATTGAGGAGCTCGGAGAACGGTAGGGGCGCCACCGCGGCGAGCGCCATCCAAGGGGCCACACCCAGCTTCCTCAGCCCCCCCCAGAGGGCGAAAACGCCGCCCAGAAAGACCAGGTAGTGGAGGTGCGGCATCACTTGCCTTTGCGGCGACATCCTCCGGGTCAGCCGCAAGAGGAGCGGGTAACCAACCGTTCGCTCCGCCCGCAACTGGTCCATCCACGGCAGCTCGCTTTGTTTCAAGTAAGACTTCGAGTCCGCGCGAGTCTGCACCTCCATCTTGCCGTCGACCACAACGGAGTAATACACGCCGCCCAGGAGGGCCAACAGGACGAGGCCCGGGAGCCCGCGGCGCCACGATAGCGCCGCGGCCGCGGCCAAGAAACGGGGAGTTCTCATTCCTGAAATTCTAAGGTTTACGCAAATTCTATGTCAAGTTGCCGGCGATCCTGACGGCTCGGGAAGGGGCTCGCGCAGGGGTCGCGGAAGGGTCGCGGAAGGGTCGCGGAAGGGTTGATACCGGAAGCCGGTTCGAGGTGCTGGGGGACGCTGCGCTCAGTGCTTTGAGAGGCGCCGAAACCTGCCTACTACTTCTTTCGTGGTAAGTGTGAAGCGGGGGGCTGGCTGGCAGCGTTCATCGTCCGGTCTAGGGATTCGGTGAGCGCTCCCCAGGATCTTGATCTGGTTGCCGCGGGTAGAACCGCGGCCAGGCAAACTCTTACTTGGAAGGAAGATCCGCTATGTCCCACCGCTACGCAAGAAGAGGGTCGTCATCGACTATGCGCGCACCCGCTCGGCGTCTGATGCCATCTACCAGAGATTCGTCAACGCTGGCGTCCTGACCACGGGCTCCTACTAGGCAAACTTCGTGCCTTCAGCCATCCCCGGTGTGTGGCCTTACAGTGGGATTCCCGACAATATCGACGGTTCGCTGGCGGTGGAGATTTCAAGCGGTAACCACAACCGCTGGGCCAAGGTCCGCACCCTGGGGACGGTGGGGTTGACCGGTGATGGGCAAGCCAATCGCGATGGCATCGGAGCGCTGGTCAGCTTCCGACCCTGGGGTGGCAAGGCGGCGACCCAGCCGGTGTTGGGCGGTTCCAGCTACGCCTCGCAAGACAGCCTTGAGATCGGTTTCGGCCTGGGTCGCGCCCCGCACGGCAGGGTCGATATCTTGTGGCCCGGCGGGGTGCGTAACCGGCTCTACCGGGTGCGCCACGGCGAGCGAATTTCTTCCCGGAGATCCCGGTCAGCATCGATGATCCAACCCTGACCTTCGGGGCCTACCTGTACAAGGTCAAGCTGGCAGTGGGTGAACTGGAAGCGGCAGGCGTCATCACCCGCGCCCAGAAGGGTCGCTTCTTTCTCAGCGCGGCGCTGGCCTTCCTCGAAGAGCGCGCGGGCTGATTCGTCCTGTTGGCTTCACTACCGAGATCGGCTAGGGTCGATCTCGCTTCAGTGCAGCCTGTCCCGAAGCTCTCGTCTCCTGAGACACGCCTCGCCGGCAGCCGCTCTTTCCGTCTGGACCACCTACGTTTCGTCGGACAAGGCGGCTCCTAGGTCTAAGCCGCGATGGACAGCCTGACCCGGGGTGGAACGCTAGCGGTCGAGCGCGCGCAAGGCGCGATACTCGGCCGCCTCGTCTTCCATCCCGCGAGCCTCGTAGTGTTCGATGAGCCGATCCAGCGCGTAGCGGGTGCGCGACTCGCGCTCACCGATTTCCCGGTGCAGGATCGAGTAGCTTTCCACCAGCAGGGGCT
>QIHU01000697.1 GCA_003231035.1 Acidobacteriota bacterium | reverse complement strand
GAGGATTCGGCTACCGATTCATCGGCTGACCCGGTAGCTCCTCCCCAGCACTTAGCGAGCCTGCATCGCGCGGTAGGTGACCTCCACCGGTTTGCCAGCGGATATTCCTTCCTCTCAACCAGGACGGTTTCTCGCAATAGGAAGAAAGGGGGCAAGCTCACAGGGCGAATACTCCCGCAACAGATGAGGAGCCGTTTGGAGGTGAGGAACAGCGTGGGATCAGGAGAAGGTCACTGCGAAGTGCGAACCTCGGAGCACCTCGGATATGCTAGAGCTAACAATGAGTGAGTGGACCCGACGTCAGGTCGAGCGAGCGGCCCGGGGCGAATCGGCGGCGATCAGTTGGTTCTACCAACGGTTCGCGCCGCCCCTGCTGCGCCGTCTCGGTGCCCGTTTCGCCTACCTGAGGGCAATCGACCCCGAGGATCTCCTCCACGATACCTTCATCTATCTACTAGCTCGCGAAGGCCAAGCCTTGCATCGCTTCATTTCGCAAACACCACTCGCCGCACTCACCGATCACGCCATCGAACAATTCCTCTGGAGCGCCGCTTGCGGAGTGACCTCCAACCGACTGCGAACCCAGCGCCGGCACACCGCCGATCAACTCTTCCCAGATCGCCCCGCCCAAGCCATCCGGAGCAGCGAAGGCTCCGCCCTAGCCCGCGACGCCCTCGCTCGTCTGGCGAGTTGCCTGGCCGAACGGGGAGAAGACCACTACCTATACTTCCAATTCCGCTATCTCCACGGCCTCACCCCGGCTGAGGTCGTCACCGCCACCGGCTGGTCCCGCAAGAAGACTTATAAACTCAAGCAGAGCCTAGACGAAGCCCTCGAGACCTGCCTCGAGCGGCTAGGGCTAGCATGAGCAAACTCGCGGTCGGAGGCGCGTGGCTCGTCCTCCTCGCGGTCCTGCTGTCCCCCTGGCTTGACAGCGACAAGGGCGAGCGGCTACTTCCGCTTCCCTCTGGGGTCGAAGCGATCCCCTATGGCCACAAAGAAGTCGACTTCAGCGAAGGACTGCTGCTTCCCCGTTGGATCAACACCGGCAAGAAGATCGGCGTTTGCCTGGAGACACCGATCGGCCTCGACACCAGCCAGTGGCTCGGCCAAGTCACGATTCTTGCTATCGAGGAAGAGCGAGTTCCCAGCTTCGAGCCACCCTTCAGGCAAGCCGGGAACAACCTCTGTTTCGGCCGCGTTCCGCCAACCTCGCGACTCCCTTCCTCCACCTTTGAAGTCTGCCTAGTGATCGAGGATGGGTTCGAAGTCGACCAGCGGTACCGAGTGCCGTGCTTTCGTTGGGTTTACGACAAGGAGGACAGCGCAACATACGACGCCCTGTACCAACGCCTCCACACCGCGATCGAGTCCCGCACTCGTCTCCCACCTGACGAACTCCTCTCCAAGTACGACCAACTAGCCGCCGCGGCCGATGAAGCTGGATTCCCGGCCCTTTCCCTGCTCTCCCAAGACATGGCTATAGAAATCTTGCGACAAGACGGTAGCGACGAAGCCCTAGCCCAAGCCGAGAGCCGCCTGACAACTCTACCCACCTGGCTCGATCAGCCCGCCGCGACTCCATCGGCCATCATCGTCACACTCGGAAAGGCCAAAGTGGCGAGCAAGGCGGGAAGACTTCGCGAGGCCTGGGAGCACCTCAACAAGGCAGACGATTTTGCGCGGCGCTACGTCTCGTACCGGCGCATCGCCGTCACCATGGCGCGAGCCGAAATCCTCACCCGTCTGGGTCAACTCGAGGAACCACAGCGTCGCCTTGGAGCAGCGCTCGAAGGCTGCGAGAGGCTGAGCTGCGAGAGCAAGATGCAAACCGGCGCGCACCGTCTCTTCGCCTGGTTGATCATGATCGACCCCGACGCCACGTCGCAAGCCCTGGAACAGGCTCGGAAAAGTATGCAACAGGACCCGCGGGCGAACGCGGGCGAACCCGACAACGCGGAGCTGGCCAACTTTCGCATCAACCTAGCTTTGTTGGCCAGCCGATTGGGCGAGGATCCCGGGCCAGCCCTAACCCAAGCCAGGGCAAGCCTCGAGCTGGTGGACTCAGCGCCGAAGCGAGCCTTCTTGCGCGCCTGGGCCAACGTGGTGGTGGGTCTGGATTCACTGGCGCATAACGACGCACCGCGAGCGCTGACAAGCTGCGCCAAGCCGGCGAACTCCGCCAAACAGTCCCGGGTGATCAGTTGGGCTTGGAGCTGCATGGCACGCGCCCATCGCCAGCTTGGCCATGCACGGCAAGCCGTCGAGGGCTTCGAACAGGCGATCCACCACGGCCTCGAGGCGCAGTCCGCGCCCTTGGGGCAGGACCTTTCTCTGGCTCCTGGCCGACTCGCTGACGACTATTTTCGAGCGGCGCGCCTAGCGGTAGAGCAAGAGAACCCGCAAAGGGCCTGGGAGCTCCTCGTCGCCCTCGACCGGGCCGCTGCGCGAAATGGCGGCGCAACGCTCGGGGCACCCTCCGTCGAGAAGCTGCAACAGGATCAAGCCCTGCTGAATCGCCAACTCGACGCCATCCGGCCACCGCTGGCTCCAGAGCGTAGCCGCCAGGTGGCCCCGCTGCGCCAGGAGCTGCTGGCGGGCCTGGAGGAAATTCATCGCACCTTGAGCGCTCGCACCAGCTCCAACTCCTTCGTGGCTGGAGGACCCGCCAACCTGCGCGCCTTTGCCCTCGAAGACGAAGTGATCCTGCTGGCCCGCGCAAGGGACGGCGAGGTGACTGTCGCCCGCCGCACTCCGCTGCTCCGTAGCGAACTCCACGAGATCCTCGATCGCCTTGACGAAGCGCAACGCAACCCACCCGACGATGCCGTTTGGCGCAAGCTGGCGCGGCCGCTCGCGGAGGCGTTGGTACCCGCAATGGATCCGCCCAACTCCGCCACCAGCCAAGCGAGCAATTCAGTAACCCGCTACGCTCTACACGGCCTCTTGCAACGCGTTCCGCTCACCGCGCTTCCCCTGGACAGCGGCGGATGGCTTAGCTCTCGCGCCGTGCCGGTGTGGAGACCTTCGTTCGTCGAGCGCGACCACCCACCCGACCGTGGCCTGCCCCTCGCCGCCCAAGCGCTCTTCGTGGTCGACCCCCGCCGAAATTTGCCCTCGGGAACCGTTGCCCTGCAAGACTACCGGCGCCGTTTCCCCTCGGCTCGCGTGCTCTATGGCGAGAGCGCCACCCGCGCCTCCTTCAAGGAAGCGATGCGGGAAGCCTCCTTCATTCATATCGACGCCCACGGAAACCACGACCCAGCCTTCTCCCAACTCTCTGGGCTACAACTGGCCGATGCGGCTATCACCCTTGCCGACTGGCCCGTCCAGTCCGTCCCCTCGACCTTCGTCAACCTGAGTAGTTGTCACATTGGTGGCGGCGTGCCCTCCGCCGACAGTGGTCGATACGGTTTCGCGGGTGCCCTAGCTCGCCGCGGGATCCCATGGGTCATCGCCAGTAGCTCGGTCCTCGACGACCAGCTCGCTTACGAGTTCAACAGCGCCTTCTACGACGCCTTCCAGCTGGAGGAAAACGTCCCAAGGGCCTTCTCCACCGCCCTAGAGACGGTGCGCCAGCGCCACCCGGCGGCGGCCTGGGCTCGGCTGCGACTCATCGGCACGGTTTCTGGGGGGGGTAAGACACCCGCCCCGCTGACTATCGGTGAGTGAGATGAAGAGGTCAATGATGCAAGCTAAAGATCGAGAGCAAATCCTGTGGCAACTCACCGAGGCGTACACCTCGTCAGCCGATGGCGAAGCCGTGTCCGACGAGGTGCTCACCGCCTTTCGGCGCGGTGAGTTCGAGGGTGAGGAGGCGGCACGAGTGGTGCGCCAACTCATCCGCCATCCAGCAAACCGACGCCGACTGCTTGAACTCGCGAAGCTGTCGCCGAAGGCCGCGCCGGACCAGATCTTGGAGCGGCTGCTCGCCCGCCACGACCGCACTTCGCATCGGTTCCACCGCTCACTACGAGCGGCCGCCTTGGTGGCCGCGGCTCTGGGTGCGATCGTCATCGGTTGGTGGCTCCTGAGTTCCCAGCCGATCCCGCCAACCTCGCCACCGCCAGCGTATTCAGTGGGACTCACCGCCCTCGCCGTCCAACGCGACGGAGCCGTGATCGACCAAACGGCGGACGCCTTTGCCGAAACACCAGTGGCGGTGGTCGCGACGGTCGAGGGTCGAGCGCAGTCTGGCGTC
>QIHU01000687.1 GCA_003231035.1 Acidobacteriota bacterium | reverse complement strand
TTCCGAAAAGGAAAGGTAGGAAGTGGACATGATGATGCAAAGGAAAAGTCTGCGAATTGGGCCGTTCTTGGCCCTCATCTTGGTACTAGGCCTGAGCTCGGTAGGCTTCGCTCAAGTCACCTCCGGAAACCTCTTTGTCAAGACTACGGATAGCTCCGGAAACGTATTGGCGGGCGTTACGGTGACGCTCACCGGGCAGGGCGCTCCGCAGCTTCAGCAGAGCGACGGCCAAGGCCAAGTAAGGTTCCTAGGGTCGGCTACGAGATCTCCGCGGAGTTGGACGGTTTCTCGACCGTCGAGTACCCCAACATTGAGATCGCGGTAGGTAAGAACACCTCGTTGGAACTCGAACACGCACCGGCGGTTCAAGGCGGGGTCATCACCGTGGTGGCGGAGCGGGCACCGCTCTTGGATCAGCGCAAGTTTACGATTGGATCCAACATTACCTCGGTGGAACTAGAGAAGATCCCCACCGCTCGAGATCCCTGGGCGATTCTTACGTCGGTGCCTGGAGTGTTGGTGGACAGGGTCAACGTGGGTGGGAATGAGAGTGGTCAGCAGTCCAACTTTGTTGGCGCCGGTTCGTCGGGTGCCACGGCGAGTTGGTCGATTGACGGAGTTTCGATCAGCGATCCTTCGGCTCGCGGTTCCTCTCCGACCTATTACAATTTCGATTCCTTTGAGGCGATGGCGATCTCGACGGGTGGTAGCGATATCAACGCTCTCACCGGCGGTGTTCAGTTGAATCTGGTGACCAAGCGTGGCACTAATGCTTGGAAGGTGTCGGGTCGCTATTTGGCCACCGACGAGAGTTGGCAGTCCGATCCCTCGATCGATGCGGCCGACTTGGGCCAAGCGGGGCCGTGGAACGGAAACTCGGCTCAGGAGCCGATCTCCGCTACTGCTTCGACCGAGAGCCTCGACGACTACGGTGCCGATCTGGGGGGACCGTTGGTCAGGGATCGGCTATGGGTTTGGGGCACCTACGGAGTGCAAGACATCAAGGCCTTCCAATTGGGGCAAGGTGACCCGATTCCCGATAACACCGACCTGGAAAGCTATGCCTTGAAACTCAACGCGCAGTTGTCTTCGAACAACTCAGGAATCCTCTTCTATCACTTTGGAGACAAGGTGAAGGATGGTCGAGGTGCCGGCCCAACCCGGCCACGCGAGACGACCTACCTGCAAACTGGACCGACGGACATCTACAAAGTGGAAGATACCCATATCTTTACGGACAGCCTGTTCGTTACGGGGTTGGTTTCTTACGTTGGTGGCGGCTTCGCATTCGACCCGATCGGCGGTTTGGGGACGGATCCGAATCTCAATATAGTCTGGGATCAGAGGGCTGTGTTTCACAATAGCTTCTTCGGCTACTCGACCGATCGACCGCAAGAGCAGGCGAAGGTGGATGGTTCCGCCTTCTTCAATGCCGGTGACGTGAACCACGAGTTGAAGTTCGGTGCCGGCTATCGTCGTAACGAAGTTTCATCTCTCAGCTCGTTCCCTGGGCAAGGACTGGTTGGACTTGGCGTTTTTGGCCCTTTCTACGGTGCCAGCGGTAGCGATTTCCTCGGCAGGGCCTATCACGATATTTTCAGGTCGGATGAGTTCGATCAGTGGAACCTCTTGTTACAAGACACCATTACCTGGGGCAATGTGACGGTGAATGCGGGAGTTCGTTACGATCTCCAGCAACCGACCAACGGCGATGCGCCGCAACCAGCGGCTCGTTTTGCTGATATTCCGGCCTTTACCAAGGTCGGTGGGGACTCCGGTTTCGATTGGGAGTCCATCGCTCCGCGAATCGGTATTACCTACGCTCTAGGAGAGGGGCGCGACACCCTGCTGCGCGCTAGCTATTCTCGCTTTGCCGAGAACCTGGGCACCGGGTTTTTCTCCGGTTTAGGAGTGAATCCGGTGGTCTTCCAATACTTCTACTGGCGTGACGACAATGGCGACAACATCATTGATCAAGATTCGATTGTCTTGGTTCCTCCTTCCCAGGGGGGTATTGTCGGAGATCGCACTCAGGTTTCGAATTTGCTCGATCCTGGCCTCGACCCGCCGCTGACCGACGAGGTCGTCCTCGGTGTGGAGCACGCGATTCGTCCTGAGTTCGTCGTCGGGATCCAAGCGATCTTCCGAGAGAATAGTAATTTTGTGGTCAACGATCCCTTGGTGGTGGAGAGCGGTACGACGCGGGCGGTGTTGCGCTCGGACTTCGAGCAGGTCGGTACCGTGCAAGGAACCTTGCCGGACGGCAGTACTTTCGCGGAGCCGGTCTTCGCGTTGCGTTCGGGAGTGATGCGAGATCCCGCCCGTGGCTCGCTGACCCGCAACAGCGACCTGGGGCAAGACTACGTTGGGATTAACTTGACGGTCACCAAACGGCTCCACGATCGTTGGATGTTGCGTGGTTTCGTGAACTTCTCTGACTGGACCTACGCGGGCCGCTCGGCCCGGGATATCCAGGATCCCACTCGCGGCATTGGCACGGTCAACGGCGACCAGGTTCTGACCCAGAGTACGGGCTCCGGTAACAAGGGAGAAGTGTGGATCTCCAGTCGCTGGTCGGCAAACGTCTCGGGCTTGTACCAAGTGGCTCCAGATCGCAAGTGGGGATTCAATCTCTCGGCAGACGTGAATCTTCATGAAGGCTTTGCCATTCCCTATCGCACCACGATCGGCGGTCGTTCTCGGTTCACCAACGCGGATGGTTTTGGCCGCACCGTCTTGGTGTCGCCGGAGACCGATGCCTTCCGCCACGACGATCTGTTGATTGTCAATACTCGTGTGGAGAAGGAGTTCACCTTCAGCGACTTTGGTTTGACCCTCGGAATCGACGCCTTCAACCTGTTCAACAACAACGACACTCTACAGACCGAGGGCATTGTTTCCTCGCGGTATGTGGACAACAGTGGGACGCAGGTTGGCAGTTTTACTAACCTCAACAGCGACTTCATCCGAGAGACGATTTCGCCGCGGATCTTCCGCATTGGCGCTCGGTTTAGGTCCAAGTGTTGCCCCTAGTGAGCCTCGGGCCCGCTAGGGGACCTTCGCGCTGGGTTCCCGGGGACACAAGGGTTGGGGGGGGGGTGCGGTGCTTCGAGTGTCGGGAGGGCTTGGAACCATGGGCGCTGCCCGCTGGGGGTCGAGTTCGTGTCTCCCGCGCAGTGGCCGGGCGGCTGCGGGCTCGATGTGTGCACTCCGTGTCGGCTCTCTTCACGCTCCGGCGCAACTCACCCTTCGGGTTCAGACATTCACCTCCGCTTTGTGAAGAGAGCCGATCCGTGCCCTCCGGGGGTCCGTTCCCGCAGCCTTAGGCCACTGCGCGGGAGACACGAGCTCTTTGTTGGAGTGTTTTTTCGTCCTCGCGCCTCGCTGCGCTCGGCTCTCGGTACCGCTGTCCGGGGTGGGGCACTGAGTCCTCGCCGCTTCGCGTCTTGGGGGGGGGCGGGAAGCTGAACGGAGCGCGTGAGTCCTTGGGGCGAGCCCGGCCGTTTAGGCCGGACGCCTTAGGGGTGAAAACCGAAAAACGACGTTTTTTCGGTTGAGGGGACCTCGGCGAGAGGTCCCCATAAAGATAAAGGTCATGGCGTCGGGCGGCCTGACGCCATGACGAACATGGCGTCACCGTAGGAATAGAACCTGTACTCGCGGTCGACCGCTTCGCGGTAGGCGGCGAGTACTTTTTTCTGGCCCGCAAGGGCGCTGACTAGCATCAGTAGGGTGGAGCGGGGGAGGTGGAAGTTGGTGAGTAGGCCGTCGATCACTCGGAAGTGGAAGCCGGGGGTGATGAATAGTTTGGAGAGGCCGTTGCCGGGTTGGGGGAGGCCATCGGCGGCTAGGGCGGCGGTCTCTAGGGTGCGCACGACGGTGGTGCCGATGGCGATGATGCGGCCGCCGCGGGCGCGGGTAGCGCGGATGGCTTCGGCGGTCGCGGCCGGGATCTCGTAGCGCTCGGCCTCCATGCGGTGTTCGTGGACGAGGTCGGCGGTGACCGGTTTGAAGGTGCCGATGCCGACGTGCAGGGTGACGGTGGCTTGCTCGATGCCGTGTGCCTTGAGTTGGTCGAGGAGCGGTTGGTCAAAGTGGAGACCGGCGGTGGGAGCGGCGATGGCGCCCGGGTTGGTGGCGAAGACGGTTTGATAGCGGCGATGATCTTTGGCGCTGTCCGGTCGCTGAATGTAAGGAGGCAAGGGGACGTGGCCGATCCGTTCGAGGTGGGGCTCGAGCGGCTGCGAGAAGCGCACCCGGCGTTGGCCGCTGGCGGTGGTGGTGAGGATCTCGGCGGTGAGTTCGCTGGCCTCGCCTGACGCATCGTCCAAGCGTAGGTGAGTCCCCGGCTTGGCCTTGCGTCCAGGTTTGACTAGGCAACGCCACACCGCGCCACTCTCGCGCTCGACGAGCAGAAGTTCGACCCGAGCGCCGGGGTCGTCGGTGGGTGTTGAGGTCTGGGTAATCCGCCGGGCGAAGAGGCGCGCCGGAATGACCCGAGTGTCGTTGACCACCAACAGATCGCCCGCCTTGAGCAAGCTCGGCAAGTCGCGAATGGCGCGGTGGCGCTCTTCGCCCACGGCGTCGAGGACCAGCAAACGACTCTCTCCCCGGGCGAGGGCGTTCTGCGCGATGCGCTCGACGGGAAGATCGAAGTCGAAGTCGGCGACGAGCATCTAGAGGCGGGGGTCGAGGGCATCGCGGAGGCTATCGCCGAGAAGATTGAAGCCGATCACCGCCAGGGCGATGGCGAGGCCGGGCAGGGTGGAGATCCACCATGCCGAGAGGATGAACTCTCGCCCTTCGCTGATGATGTTGCCCCAGCTGGCCTGTGGCGGTCGGATCCCGAGCCCCAGAAAGGAAAGGGCGGCTTCGGTGAGGATGACGCCGCCGATCGCCAAGGGGGCCAGGGCGAGCGCGGGGCCGAGGGCGTTGGGAAGGAGGTGGTGGAAAAGGACGCGCAACGGTGAGAGGCCCGAGGCGCGCGCGGCGAGGGCGAACTCGCGCTCCTTGAGGCTCAAGATCTCGGCTCGCACCAAGCGGCTGATTCCCATCCAGCCGGTGAATCCCAGAAGCAGGACGAGCACCAGGCTGCTCGGTCGCAGGAGCACCGCCAAGGTGAGGAGCAGGAAGAGGCTAGGGAAGGCCATCAGACCATCGACGCCGCGCATCAGCAGACCGTCGAGCCAGCGAGGGCTGGTGGCGGCAAGAGCTCCGATACCGATGCCCAAGGTCATCGAAAGGAGCACGGCGAAGAAGGCGACGGCCAGCGATACCCGGGCCCCGTAGAGCAAGCGCGAGAGGAGGTCACGGCCGAAGCGGTCGGTGCCCAACCAATAGGTGCGTCGATCGACCAAGCCCGCGGGAGTCAAGTTGTGGACCTGGTCGAAGGCGGCTAGATCCCAACGGCCCAAGCGCTCGAAAGCGAGGCCGTCCGCTCTGCGCTCGACCCGATCGGCGATTCGCCACTGGTTGTTGAGCTCGATGGCCCACACCGAGGTGCCGGGAGGCCTCAGCCGGCCCGCGGCGGGATCCAACTGCTCGTTGGGCGGGTGCGGTGCTAGCAGCGGTGCCGCTAGCGCCAGAACGGAGAGGACGGAGATGATGACCGCCCCGATGCGAGCTTCCACTTGTCTAACCTGCATGACGCACCCGTGGATCGACCACCGCTTGCAGCAGGTCAGCGAGCAAACTACCGCCCACCACCAGGGCGCCGGTCATCGCGGTGAGGGCGAGAATCAGGGGGAAGTCGGCGTCTTGAATCGAGCTGAACATCAGCCGTCCCAGCCCCGGCCAAGAGAAGACCACTTCCATCAGCAGGGTGCCGTTGAGTAGCCCGGGCAAGAGGAGTCCGAAGAATTGCAATAGGGGCCCCAGGGCGTTGCGCAGACCGTGGACGAGGACGACGCGAACCTCGGGTAGGCCACAGGCGCGCGCGGTTCGGATGAAGTCGCTGGACATGACTTCGATCAAGCTGTTGCGGAGCAGTCGAATGGTGGCGGCGCTGGTCACCAGGCCGAGAATTCCCGCCGGCATGATCAGGTGGCGAAGGCGGTCGATCAGCAAGGCACCCCAGGTTAGTTGCTCGGCATGGGTAGACTGCATGCCACCGGCGGGGAGGATGGAGAGAACGCCCGCGAAGAGGAGGATGGCGACCAAGCCGATCCAGAAGGTCGGCATCGAGAAGAGAAGAATCGAGGCCAGGCGGATCCAGTGATCGCCGCGTTGTCCCCGTTTGAGTGCCGCCCAGATGCCGAGCGGAATGCCGATCAGGAGGTTGACCAGGAAAGCCGCCAGGGCGAGTCGGACGGTATTGGGAAACGCTTCGCCGATCATCGCCGAGACGGGTCGACCGTGGACGAACGAGGTCCCCCAATCCCAGCGCAAGAGTACCGAGCGCATCCAGGTGAGGTACTGCTGGTGCAGAGGGCGGTCGAGACCGAAGATGCGGCGAAGATTGGCCCGCCCCTCGGAGCTGAGGCGCGGATCTTCAAAGAGGGAGGCGGGCTCACCCGGCGCCAAGTGAAGAAGGAAGAAGAGGAGGGTGAGAAGGACGAAGAGGAGCGCCAGGGAGGCCGCGATGCGCCGTAGCAAAAATGAGGACACGGTAGGCTTGGAAGTGCACGGCTTCTAGCCGCGCGGCTCCATCCACCATTTCTCGATACCCGTTGGGCTCTGGACCGTGCAAGCGAGCGAGATGGGCGCCGACAATCTGCGATTCCCAAACGAAAGTGTGGACCTCGTCGCGATAAAGACGACCTTGGATCTTGTCCAGGTAGGGACCCATATCTTCGGCCTTCTCGACTCGTCTGGCGGCCTCGAGCCAGCCGTCCACCTCGGGATCCGAGTAGGCGTAGAAGTTTCTGCCGCTGGCGATATTGCGGGAATGGTACTGGCTAAAGTCGAGGTCGGTGGCGACACTGAGTTTGATGAGGACCGCGTCGTAGTCGCCGGTATTCAGTTGCGGCATCAGGCTGTTGAAGGGGATGTTGCGCGTCGTCACCTCGATGCCGATACGCGCCAGATGTTCCTGCACCATGACGATCGAGTCCATGCGCTGCTGATTGCCTAGGTTGGTCACTAGCTCGAAGGCGAAGGGTTTGCCGTCGCGGTCGATCGTGCCGTCGCCGTCATGGTCGCTCCAGCCCTGTTCGGCAAGGATTTTCATCGCCTCCTTCGGATCGAAGGCGATCGGCGGCAGGTCGCGCTTGCTGGCCCAGATGTTCTGCGGGACCGGGGTGATCGCTAGCCTGCCAAACTCTCCCCACAGCGTTTCGACGATCGCCTGGCGGTCGATGGCCATGGTGAGCGCTCGACGAACCCGGCTGTCGTCAAAGAGCGGCTTGCGCAGGTTCCAGCTGATGAAGGCGTACCCTCGTCCCCAGTAGTTGGTGAAAACGAGGTTCGGAGTGTGCATGATTCTTCGTCGATCGTCGGGTGAAATGGCATTGATGTAGTCGACACTCCCCGCTTCGAGCTGCACCAGTTGGCTGGCGCGGTCGGGAATGACTCGCAGCACCACTTGGTCGAGATAGGGGAGCTCCGGGTCAAAGTAGCGCTCGTTGCGCACCAAGCGGAACTCGTCGTTGGCTCGCCAACTGTCGATAGTGAAAGGACCGCTGACCACTAGATGCTCTAGGAACCAGTCGGCATTGGCGCGCCATTGGTCAAAGGGCAAGGCGCTCCAAGCGTGTTTGGGGATGATGACCCCCTCGTTGGCGTAGAGCATCTGGCCGGCGAACGGGTACTCGAAGTGGAAGCGAACGGTGTGGGCATCGATCACTTCGACATCTTCGATCGGTTCCTTGTACTCGGCTCCCACCCAGCCGATGTCCGGGTGGCTCTGCGCCTGCCAGCTGAAACGGACATCGTCGGCGGTCACCGCAACGCCGTCGCTCCAAGTGATGTCTTGGCGCAAGAAGAAGGTGAGCGAACGTTTGTCCGACGAATATTCCCAACGCTCGGCGAGTTCCGGTTTGAAGGTCGGAGGATGATCGGTGAAGTCCGGCTGTTCCGAGGCCAAGTTGAGGAACAGCATGCTCAGAACTTCTCGGGTGTTGGTACGGGCGCCACTGACGTACTCGTTGACGCCTTGCGGTCCCGAGATCACGGCCACAACCGCCGTGCCGCCGCGCCGCGGCCCGGTTGGTGGTGCCTCCTCCTTCGCCACTTCCTTGGAACCGTTGCAGGCCAAGGCGAAGAGAAGGGCCAAGGGGAGAGCAGCGAGGAGCACCGATGGGCGATCACTAGCTGCACGAATTCGACGGTGGACCCACGTTATCGCGCTCATGACGAGAAAATTACCATGGTGGGGAGGCGATTCCGTTTGAAACGTTCAATGCGTTGGGTCCCGGCACTCCTGTATGCTGAGTTTATGGCCCGCTCCGGTTCTTCGTCCTTCTCGCGCCGGCTCTTGATTGCCTCGCTGATTTTTAGTGTTCTCGTCCTGCTCAATATCGCGCTCTTCTCGTGGCTGATCTTTCGCCAGCTCTCGCAGCGCGAAATCGATCGAGTGCTGGTCGAGACGCAGGGAGAGGCGCAAGAATTGGCGCAGCGAATTCAGGAACGCACCGTGGGAGAGAATGACCTCTTCGTGGTGATGGCCTTCAACCGCGAACTCCTCAACTACATCAGTGACCAGGTCACGCAGCTCGAAACCGTGGACGGGATTGAGATCTACGATAGCTCGGGCAGTCTGGTTTATCGCTTACCGGCGGATGAGGAGCTAGGCTTTCCGCAGCCCGGAGACTCACCTCTACGGTTGCCCGGGGAGCTGAGCGAATCGATCCGCGGGGAGGACGGTGGATGGGAGGTTAGCGAGCCGATCGGCGATCTTGGCTGGGTGCGGATCGATGTCAGTCAAGTGGAGCTTCAGCAGCGTACCGCGGTTCTGCGCGATGATCTGTTGCGCACCGTCCTGTGGCTGGGTGCAGGTAGCTTGGCGGCCTTGATCTCGGTCTATGTGCTGATCTGGATCCTCCTGTCACGCGCTCGGCGGTTGGAAGAGCAGAAAGTCGAGGCAGACCGTCTGGCCTATCTGGGTACCTTGGCGGCCGGCCTGGCGCACGAGATCCGCAACCCGCTCAATTCGCTCAACCTCAACATGCAAATGCTGGGGGAGTCGATGACCGAAGACCGACAATCGGGTTCGGATCACCGTCTCCTGGGGATCACCAGTCGCGAGATCGGTCGCTTGGAGCGTTTGGTGACCGACTTTCTCTCCTATGCCCGGCCGCGGCCGCTCGAGGTTGGAAAAATTGAACCGGTCGAGCTCTTCGAGACGCTGCGGCAGGTTCTCTCCGGTGAGTTGAAGGAGCGCGGGGCCGGGGTTGAAGTGATCGACAAGACCGATGGCGCTGAGATTTCGGTGGACGTCGGTCAGATGGGGCAGTTGCTGTTGAACCTGGTGCAAAACGCCCTCCACGCCACCGAGGAGAGTGTCCGCTCACCGCATCTGACCCTTTCGGCTCGGCTGCGGCCGGATCGGAGGTTGGAGCTAGTGGTGGAGGACAATGGCGTCGGAATCGCCGCTGAGGAGATCGGCAAGGTTTTCGAGATCTTCTTCTCGACCCGCAAAGGGGGGACCGGCCTTGGGTTGGCGGTCGTCGACCGCATCGCGCGCGCTCACGGCGCCACGGTCGAGGTGACCAGCACCCCCGACCGAGGAACGCGCTTCGCGGTGGTGCTGCCGCGCGACAAGGTGCACCCTGAGGCCACTACCGCGATGCGCCGAACCGGCGCCTGGCTGCTGGGCGACGCCAAGAAGGTGGCGGAAGGGCGCTAGCGGGAGGCGCTAGGGCGAGACCACCACGGCGCCGAAGTTGCCGGCCGAGCCGTAAAGAACCACTAGGGTAGCCGCGCGGCCGATGGGGGTTGCCCCTTGGGCGGGAACGATGCTGGGGCCCCAGTGGTCGATGGCGCCACCGGCGTACGGGGGCATTTGGCCTCGCTGCTGGGACAAGGCGGCGACGGCCACCGAGACGGCGCCGCTAACCGCCCGTTCACCCAGCGCCCCCTTAACTCCGCTGGCAACCAGCCGCCGCGAGGCGAAGAGTCGGTTCAGCGCTTGCGCTTCGGCCTCTTCCATCGCCTCGACACCGTTGGCCGCCAGCATTACGGAACCGATCTCGCGCGGCGTCATCCCGGCGCTGTCGAGGGCCTGGCGACAGACCGCCTCGAGACGGTCGGCGTCGGCGACCCAGCGGAACGGTTCTCCGGGAGTGGAACCCACCGTCACGCCGCGCACCGTGGCTACCGGGGTGGCTCCTCGGGTTTGCGCCGTTGCGGGAGGTTCCAAGGCCAGGAGGGTCGCCCCTTCTGAAAGCAGCATGCCGCCGCCCGCCGTGGGCTGGCCGCGCAAGGCTCCCAGTTGGCTATAGCCGGCTTGGTAGAAGGGATTCCACTCGTCGCAAGCCCCCGCCAGGAGGTGTGAGCAGCGGCCCTCCTCGATCATCATCGCTCCAAAGAGCAAGGTTTGCGCGACCACCGCCTCGCTGTGGGCAAGGGTGGAATTGGGGCCGCGCAACCCTAGCTGTAGGGAGATATGGCCCGCCGGTGCGTTGGCCACGGTATTGGGGAACTCGAAGGGTGGAGCGGCCTCGGGGGACTGGCGAAAGAGGGCATCTAGAAAAACGGTCAGCGGCCCCGAGCCGGCGCTAGAGGTGCCGATCATCAGCCCCAGGCCGTCGGCCATTGCCGCGTCGAGCTCGCCGACGCAACCGAGGCTGGCGTGGGTCAGGGCCTGCCAGGCGGCGGCGACCGCCATTCTGCTGGTGGCGTCGAGCCGGCGGGCCTTCATCGGGTGGATGTAGGGCTTGGAGTCGAAGTCCAAGACGCGACCGGCCCAGGTGACCGGTTTGTCGGGACCCTCTTGCAG
>QIHU01000655.1 GCA_003231035.1 Acidobacteriota bacterium | reverse complement strand
CGACACACTTCTTTCATCAGGAGCGACAGAGAACAGTTCCAGAAGGCCGCTCCCTCGCCCGCTAGAATCTACATGGAGCTGGCTGTAGGTGAACTATATCGGAGAGCGATTCCGGCCCGCTGGCGCCCGCCCCACCTCCTTGACAGCCAACAATTCCCACGCTAATATTTGCAATACTCGCAAGCAGCTAAACACACACTTCTCATCAGGGTAGTACTCGTAGCTATCTAGCCGCGCTCCCCTCCACCACCCACGCGACCACCACATCCTAGACAAGGGGTACCATGCGAAACGGCCTCACGATCATCCTCCTCCTTGCCGCTCCCGCCCTGCTGGCGGCGCAGCCGGCGCGCACGCAGGTTCCAGATCTCGCCAACCTACGGCTCGTACCCAGCGATCAGGTGGAGGTTGTCCACGCCGAACTGACCGTGGCACTCCATGGGGAGAGTTTGCAGTTGCGCCCACGACTCGAGCTGGAGTTGCGGCGGGTCGGGTTCGGACCGATTCGAACCGCCATGGTCAGCTTCCATGCCACGACGGCCGAGGGCACCCCCACCGGCAGCGGGTTGATCGAGGTGGAACTAGAGCGACCGCTGGCGCGCACCCACCAGCTCTCGCATTGGCTCTCCCCCGGCTTTCCACCGGGGCGAGTGGCGGCGCGGGCGGTCACCGTCGAACGATCGGTCGCCGACATCCCGGGGATTGACCCCAACTTGGTTTGCGGTGCCCTCTGCTCCCGCTGTTATGACCTCGTCGGCATCGTGGGCTACACCTGCGAAGGCGGAACGATCGTGGTGGAATGCAGATGCACGGGCACGGGAGGTTGCGTGATTGGCTGCTATTTTTCGGCACCCGGCGCACCCATCCCGTAATGGCCGTCACAAAGAACCCCACGGCCACTGGACCATGAAGAATAGTCCCAAGTGTGCGCCGGTTTGAAGCGAGCACTTCTCGCGGGTGCCGTTGTTCTCGGCCTCGCCTCGAACCTTGCCGGCGAGGAAGTTACCCTCAAGCTCGAAGCCGCGCCGGGGGAGCTGGGGCAAGCGCGGGCAGCCGGCATGCTGCTGCTCCAAGCCTCCGGCCACGAGGTTCAGCTTCTCGATGCGCGGGCAGCGACCTTGCGTCGGTACGCCGAGAACGGCAAGGAGCGCGGCACCGCGATCACCCTGCGCGGTGAAGGGGGTACGAAGCCAACCGGTAGCTTGAGCTTCGCCACCTCCGGCGATAGAATCCTCCTTAGATCTCCGACTCAGTTGACCCTCACCGACGACGACGGCGGATTTCTCGCCCAAGAGCACCTCTTATTTGCCGGCGACCTGGTGGCGAAAAAGGGCAGTTCCTGGCTCGTCTCCTTGGCCAGTGGCCCGCGGGGTGGCCTCTTCGCCGGTCACGACCGTTTCGGCAGCCCCGCCCCGCAACTGGTCGAGTTCCACGGCAAGCTCAAAACTGGACGGGTCGGTCTGCCGGTTGGCGAGGACGAAACGATCAGCGAGAACCAGGCCGTGGCTCGCAGTCTTCATTTGGCATGGGCCAAGGATCGGCTCTACGCCGCCGAACTCGCGAGATACAGGATCTACGAGTTGGGGTCAGACCTAGAGCTTCGCGCGACCTACCGCGACCCGGAGCTGGAGCGCGAGGAAAACGACGCGGAGGTGGAAGGGCTCGTGGCAAGTTTAGAAAGCGAGGGCCGCAAGCGGATGGATCGCCAGTCCTCGGATGCCACCCGCGGGGCCGCGCCCGCTGCAAAGCCGACTGCTGTCGCGTTTAGCTACAAACCGGTCATCCGGGATATCGCTTGGGTCGAAAGCTCCGGCAAGCTGATCGTACTCTTGCAGCGCGGTACGGTAACCAGTCGGCCGGTGCTGGATCTCCTCGATCCCGCCAGCGGGGAGATCGAACGGTTCATTCTCTCCTTCCCCTCTGGCCAAGCCGGTACACAGCCACTCACCCAGCTCGCCGTCGGCAAGCGCTTCCTCTGGTTGCGCGCCCATCCAGGAGAGCAACCCACTTGGCGCATCGAGCGCTCGGCGCTGCAAGGTGGCCAGCGCCTTACGCTACCGGAGGTGGAGATTCTGGTTGGCGCGGACCAGGGTGAACTTGGCACGGTGGCCGAGGGAGACTAGAGGCCCCCCCCGCGCTAGCGACCCTTCGCCAAGCCGCCGCGGCTAGCTGTTGGCGCTGACCTTGCCGAGCGCTTGGCGCAGTACCGCGGCGGTGAGCCTCTGGCCCTCGGCGGCGCGGGCCACGGTGCGCAGGGCCACGAGGGCTTGCCCTTCCAGACCGGCCGTGGCCAACGTACCGAAGGCTTCGCGGGCGAGGCTGCCGGCCCGCTCCCAGTGGCAGGCTTCGGCGTGGGCCAGGGCCAGTTGGAGGTGAGCGTGGGCAGCGGCGCCGAGCGCGCCGATCTCCAGAAGCTCTTCTCTCGACCGATCCAGCCCGTCGATCCCGGCTTGCCAATGGCCGAGGGCGAGGAGGGCGCGGGCTTCGATCCACTCGGCGCGGATACGGCCGGCGCGGTCGCCGGTCTCGGCACAGACTTCCTGTATGACGCGGGCTTTGCGTAAGGCACTGTCGGCATTGCCCACGTCCAGATGGGCCGCGGCCGCGACGCTGAGAGCGGCCACCACGAGAGTGGTGTCGACTTGCGGATTGAGATTCTTGAGACTTTGAAAGATGCAATTCAGCGCCTTGGCGGAGCGACCCGCGCGATAGTGGATCTGCGCCATCGAGATGCGCACCTGCTCCGCCAACTTAGGCTCGTCCAGCTGCTCGTAGCTCTCCAGGCAGCGGACGTAGTAGAACATCGCCGCGGTGAGGCGACGCAGATCGCCGAGGAGGACCCCCGTGAGGCGGTCGATCTTGGCCTCGAGCAAGGGATCGCCGGTCCCCGCCTGGGCCACCCGCCCCGCCTCGGCCAGTCGGCGCTCGGCCCTCCGGGTGTCGCCCACGATGCGGTGGGCGTTGCCCTGGGTGGCCAAGCAGTCGGCCAAGACGTCGCGCTCGATTACCCCGCCGCCACCGAGCGCGCCGCGCCCTGTGGCGGCCGGCCGCGCCGCGTCCACCGCCAGGCCGGCCAGGTGGAGGCAGAGGGGGGGATCGTTGAAGCGCTGCTCGTCGCTCGCCTCGCGCAGCGCCTCGGCCACGGTGGCGGTCTGCAAGCGGCGCAGCGAGCGCAGCTTCATCACCTGGTGGCCGGGCGGTAGGGCGAGCAGTCCGCTCAAGTCGAGCTTCGCCTTCGGCCGTGGCCGCCAGTAGCGCACGGTGCGCAAGACGGCCTCAAAAACAGAATCGTATTTGCTGTCAGACATAATCAATCACTAGTGTATCACGGGGAGCTGGCATAGCGAACCGGGCTGGCGAGGCCCACCGCCCGCCTAGCCGTCCGGGTTGATCGTCATCCCATTCTCCAGCGCCGCATCCGCCTCGTCCACCCAGCCCAGCAGAATCCACAAAGCCCACAAACCCTCTTGCATCGCATCGATCATCGCTAACCCTCCTTGTCTAGTTCTCCGTCTTTGTCCCCGGGTCGCACACGCCGCTACCGCCCGCCTAGCCGTCCGGGTCGATCGTCGCCCCATACTCCAGCGCCGCATCCGCCCCGTCCACCCAGCCCAGCAGAATCCACAAGGCCCACAAACCCTCTTGCATCGCATCGATCATCGCTAGCGCTCCTTTGGGTGGCGTTCCGGCCTTCTTCTCGCCTAGCGCGGGAGGGCCGACAACAGCTCTAAGTTGATTGTTCTTAGGAACTTAGCCCTATGGATCCGGGGAAGTAATCGACCCTTGACACGATGGAGGCGCCGTTGTAAAGTCTGGCCTACAGTAGATATGTCAAATGGTCCCGATACATCGAATTGAGCCGAACTGGCGATCCGAAGAGGCCAGGAGCCCTCAAATCCATGAAAGGAAGTCCCGTGAGTGTAACCCCCGACAAGCCCGGACCCTCGCCCCGGAACCCGTTCCTCGAACTGAAGTCCGAGCGCGTGCAAGCTGTCCTTCCCCACCTGAGCGGCTGGGAGCCCCACCTAGGCGGGCTGGAAGCCACCTTCCATTTCGAGGACGGCAACGTGGCCTTCGCCTTCCTGCTCCACCTCGGTAACCTGCTCGAGCGCCACCCCGAGCCTCCCAGCCGCCTCACCTTGACCGGCCCCATTCTGAGCATCGGCCTGGGGCTTGGCAACCAGAGCGACGGCGTCCACGCCGCCGACTTGGCGCTGGCCGGGCGGAT
>QIHU01000553.1 GCA_003231035.1 Acidobacteriota bacterium | reverse complement strand
CACTCTCGGGAGACACCCTGTTGACCGGCGGCGTGCTGCTCGCGGTGATGATTCTGCCCACCGTGACGACCCTTGCCGACGACAGTTTGCGGGCCGTGGCACCATCGCAGCGGCTGGCGGCGCGCGCCTTGGGTCTCAACCGGTTGCAGACGCTGACCGGGGTCCTCTTGCCCCGCGCGCTGCCCGGTTGGGTCTCGGCGGTGCTCTTGGGTTGGGGGCGAGCGTTGGGCGAGACGATCGCCGTCTTTCTGGTGATTGGGCGGCAGGACAACCAATGGCCGGACTCCCTGCTCAGCCTACGGCCGTTGAGCCAAGCTGGACAGACTCTTTCCTCGCCTATGGCGACCCACTGCACTGGGGCGCCATAGGCGCACTGGCGTTGATGCTCTTGGTGGGCAGCGGCAGCGTAACTCTGTTGGGAACGCTGCTCGGTGGCGCTCTGGCGCGTAAGACCACTCGGCGGTTGCCCGCCACCGAAATGCTGCGTGGAGCGGAATGGTGAGTAGACCTCTGCGAGCCTGGCTGGACCGTGCCCTTTCGCTGAGCGCCGGGCTGTGCGCCGCCATCGCCGCCGCGCTCTTTGTGGCCATCGCGGCGATCTTGCTGCGTCGTGGCCTGCCGGCGCTCGATGCGAATTTCCTCTTCACCGAGAGCACCTCGGCGGGTGCCGCGGGTGGGGTGCGATATCAGCTCCTGGGGACCTTGATTTTGATGGCGACCGCTCTCCTGTTGGTGGCGCCTCCGGCGGTCGCTCTGGCGCTGTTGCAGACGGTCTACCTACCGGCCGCCGCCGGCCGCAAGTTGCGCATCGCCCTGCTTACCGCCAACGGGGTGCCCTCGGTCCTCTTCGGAATCTTCGGCTTGCTGCTCTTCTCTCGCTGGCTGGGCTGGGGTAAGTCGTGGCTCGCGGGTGGGGCGGTACTGGCGATGATGATGCTCCCCACCGCCTGCGTCGCGCTGATCGACCGCATCGAGTCTCTACCGGGCCGCTACCTCGAAGCGGCGGCAGGGCTGGGATTGAGCCGAGCCCAGATCGTGCGCGCTGTGGTCTTGCCGCAGAGTGTTTCGGGGCTCGCTTCCGGTCTGCTGCTCGGTCTGGCCAGGGCGGCCGGAGAGACGGCGCCGATCTTGTTCACCGCGGCGGTCTTCTCAGGCGCCACCTGGCCCTCGGGGATTCGTGAGAACCCGGTTCTAGCCTTGCCGTACCACATCTTCGTTCTTGCCCAGGACTCCCTCGACCCGGCGAGCCAGGACCGTTTGTGGGCCTCGGCCTTCGTGCTCTTGGCCTTGGTTCTGCTGGTGAGCTTGGCGGCTCTACCGGTGCGCTTGAAGTTGCACCAGGAGGCTCGCGATGGTTGAGGCGGTGCGCCCATCGTTGGCCCTCGGTGCCTTCGCCGGTGAGGCTGCCGGCGCCGGTAGCGCCACGGCGCCGGTGTTGAACACCCGCGCCTTGAGCGTCACCGCCGGTCGGCGACCGCTGCTTCGCGAAATCGATCTGCGGATCGATGCGGGATCGATTTGTGCCCTGCTCGGTCCTTCGGGGGTGGGCAAGACGACCCTACTCAAGTGCTTCAACCGCTTGATCGACTTGACCCCAGGGCTCAGCCTTGAGGGCGATGTGCGCATCGGGGGCCGTTCGGTCTTGGGGCGCGAGGTCGATGTCGACCAGCTGCGCTCCCGGGTCGGGATGCTCTTCCAGCAGCCGGTGGTCTTCCCGCGCAGCGTCTATGAGAACGTCCTCTTCGGCCTGCGGCGGGTTCGTCGCGCGGTACCGAAGCGGGAGTGGCCGGGGCGGGTGGAAGCCGTCCTGCGCCAAGTTTCGCTGTGGGACGAGGTGGCCGACCGTCTGTCCTCCGCGGCCGCCGAGTTGTCGGTGGGACAACAGCAACGGCTGTGCCTGGCGCGGACTTTGGCTCTGGAGCCCGAAGTCTTGTTGATGGATGAGCCCACCAGCGCCCTCGATCCGGCTTCGACCGCGGCGATCGAGCAACTGGTGTTGTCGCTAGCCGGCCGGACGACCGTTCTGTGGGTCACCCACGACCCGGAGCAGGCGCGGCGTATCGCCGGCTGTATTGTCCATATGGAAAGTCGCGATGGCGCCGGGTGTGTTGGCGCTTGCGAGAGTTTGAAGGATGGCTCACTGTGTGAGTTGGGTAGCGCGGAGAAAGAGGTGACGGGATGAGTTCGATATGAGTTCGATATGAGTTCCATATGAGTTCCACAGTGGCCCCCAAAACAGCGAATCCATCCGTCGCCGCACCACCACCGCGGGCACCGAGGGTCGAACTGCGCTCGCTCGACACCCTGTGGTTTCAAGTCGCCGGCACGGTCTGCAACCTGGCCTGCCGCCATTGCTTCATCTCCTGCTCGCCGACCAACCACACCCACGAGTTCATGCCCCTGGCCGAGGTCGAGCGCTATCTGGCGGAAGGGGCGCAGCTCGGGGTCAAGGAGTACTACTTCACCGGCGGCGAGCCCTTCCTCAACCCGGAGATGGAACGCATCCTCGAAGCGACCCTCAAGGTGGGGCCGGCCCATGTTCTAACCAACGGCTTGCTCCTCGACGACGAGCGTTGCCGGAGGCTCAAGCTGCTGGCCGAGGGCTCGCCCTATTCCTTGGATCTGCGCGTTTCGCTCGATGGCTTGACCGCCGAAGCCAACGACCCGATTCGTGGCGCGGGTAGTTTCGACCGGGTCATGGCGGCGGTGCGCAAGCTGGCCGAGGTGGGGATCAACCCGGTGCTGACGGTGACCGAGGTCCTGGCGGAGAACGGCAGCGCCGAGGGCAAGGAATCATTCCTCGACCTGCTGCGTACCCTGGGAGTAGACAAGCCGCGGCTCAAGGTCTTGCCGATCTTCCAGATCGGCGCCGAGGCCGAACGCGGCGGCGCCTACCAGAGTTGGCAGAGGTTGGCCGAGGGCGATGTAATGGAACAGGGTTGGGATCATCTTCAATGCAGTTCGTGTCGGATGGTGACCGGGCAAGGTGTTTGGGTTTGCCCAATTCTCGTCAACGAACCCCAAGGGCGGATGGGCGAAACTCTGGCCGACACCTTGAACAGCTATCCGCTCGACCATCCGGCTTGCTGGACGTGCCATGTACATGGCGTCAGCTGCCGAACTTGAAGGAAGGGGAGCGAAGATGAAAACCGTGCGGCCTTTCACCATGATCGACTGGATCGTCTCGGCTGTCTGGATGGTGTTCAGCGCCTTGGTGTTTGCCGTGGGTCCTGAGGATAGGGCTTCGGCCTGGGCCATGGCGGCGATCTTGATCATCATCTTTGCGGTCTACTGGATTCGGCGGCGCTCGCGTGGGTAATCGGCCGCCGCAAGACGAAGCCGAGCGCCAACGGTTGGCCGAGGAGCGCGCCCGGCTGGCGGCGCATCGGGGCAAGGCGACGTGGGGCGAGAAGTTGGTGCCGCTGGGCGAGTTCCGCGCCGCGGTGGAGCGTTCCGGGCGGGTGCTGGCTGGCGAGGAGCGCGCCGCCGAGGTCGCCTCATACACCGCGCCGCGCGGCGACAAGGTGGCGGTCGAGGGGCCGTATTCGAAGGTGATCGTCTTCGGCGGCGTCTACAACAATCATCGCGCCCTCGCCGCGTTGCTCGACGAAGCCGAGCGCCGGGGCGCCGAAGCGATTTACTGTTTGGGTGACTTGGGTGGCTTCGGACCGAGCCCGAACGAGGTCCGGCCACTGCTCGAAGCGGGCGCGGTGCGCACCATCCAGGGCAACTACGAGGAGTCCTTGGCGGGCGGTGCCGAGGACTGCAACTGCGGTTACGCCGACCCGCGCGACAACCACTTCGCGAAACTCTCCTACGGCTACACGGCCGAACAGACGGCGGCCGACTTCAAGCGCTGGATGGGCCAGCTGCCATGTCGGCGCCGGATTCGGGTCGGCAACAAGGAGGTCTTGCTGGTGCACGGCTCGCCGCGGCGGATCAACGAGTTTCTCTTCGCTTCGACCAGCCCCGACCCCTTCCTTGAAGTCTTGCTGGAGCAGGAGGATTGCGACCTCCTGCTGTGCACGCACACCGGTCTGCACTGGCGACGCACCCTACCTTCCGCGCGTCAGGTGGCCAATGTCGGGGTGATCGGGCGTCCTGCTAATGATGGGACGACGCAGGTCTGGTTTGCGGTGCTGGAGGCCCAGACGAGCGGCGAGGTGGCCATCGAACTGGTGCCGTTGGTTTACGATCACCTAGAATTGGCGGCCGAAATGCGGCGCGAAGGGCTGCCGGCAGAGTTCGTCGAAACCATCCTCACCGGTTGGTGGACCACCTGCCTGGAAGTCTTGCCGCCGCGCGAGCGGGCGTTGTCCAAGTATTGAGGCGTTGAAAATCAGTGGAGAAGAGAGTATGAGTGAGTCGTTACCCCACGTCGCCATCCTCGGCGCCGGCCCGGTCGGGCTGGAGGCGGCCCTCGCCGCGGCGCAGAGCGAGTCCGAAGGAGTGGGAGGCAACGTTCGCAGCTGGGGTCACGTTCGCCTGTTTACCCCGTGGGACTTGAACGTCTCACCGCGAGCCCGGCGATATCTGGAGGGGGCCAATTTGACCGTGCCCAGCGGCAACGATTGTCCCACCGGTGCGGAGTTGGTCGAGCAGTTGCTGGAGCCGCTGGCCGAGTTGCCGGCACTCACTGGCTCCATTCATCTTGGGGAGAGGGTGAAGGCGATCGGTCGTAGTGGACTGTTGAAGCAAGACGAGATTGGCACCGAGGTGCGCGGCGATCGGTCCTTTCGCCTCCTGGTGGTGGACGGCGAGGGCGAGGAACGCATCGAGTTGGCCGACATCGTGCTCGATTGTACCGGCTCGTACGAGCATCCGACCTGGCTCGGCGATGGGGGCATCCCGGCTCCGGGCGAGGTCGATCTAGCGGACAGAATTGTTCGTCGCCTCCCCGACTTCGCGGCTGAGGAAGAAGAGTGGGCGGGCCTCTCGGTTCTCCTCGTTGGCGCGGGCCATTCGGCGCGAACGGCGGCGCGAGATTTTGCCGCCTTGGCTGAGAAGCACGCGGGGACGACCCTCATTTGGGCGCTGCGCGGTGACCAGCCGCCGCTGGACGATTCCGCCGAAGATCCCTTGCCCGAGCGGGCGGCGTTGACCCGCGCCGCCGCCCAGATCGTCGCCGGCCATCCGGCGGTCGAGATCAAGACCGGGGTGGTGGTGGAGCGACTCATCCGTCGCAACACCAGCCTCAAGGTGATTCTCAGGCCTCGATTGGGCGGCCCCGAAGAGACCGTCCGGGTCGATCGCGTGCTCGCCTTGACCGGTGCGGTGGGGGATCATCAGCTTTATCGCCAGCTGCAAGTGCATGAGTGCTACGCCACCAGTGGGCCGATGAACTTGGCGGCGCGGCTACTCGGTAGCGCCGGAGGCGACTGCCTCGATCAGGCCAGCCACGGGGCCGAGAGCTTGAAGAATCCCGAGCCGGGATTCTTCATCCTCGGCGCCAAATCCTACGGTCGCAACAGCTCGTTCCTGATGCGGGTTGGCTGGGAACAAGTCACCGAAGTCTTCACCCTGTTGGCAGAGGAGTAACCCATGGATAGCTCATCGCTTCCGTCGTTTTCGATCGAGGATCTACGCACCCATGCCCTGCCCATGGTGGAGCGGCTGGGGGAGCAGTTCGCGGCCACGCCGTGGGTCGGTTTGCTGGTCGGCGTGGCGGTGTTGCTCTTCGGTCGCCGACTTTTTTGGCTCTTGCTGACCGCGGTGGGGCTGCTCGCCGGCTTCGCCTTCGCCGAGCGCTTCTTTCCGCAGACCCAGCCTTGGATCTCGCTGGCGGTGGGAGTGGTGGCGGGCCTGGTGGCGATCGCGGTGGCGCGCTTCGTTCAGAAACTGGCGGTGGCGATTGCCGCCTTCTTGGTCGGTGGGTACACGGCCCTCTGGTTGGCGACGAACCTCGGGGCGATGGCGGCGATCGCCGCCGGCACTGGTGAGCTGGCTCCCTGGGTTGTCTTCGGGGTCGGTGGCGCGGTGGCGGCCCTGTTTGGCCAGTATTTTTTCCGTCTGGCGCTGATCGTTATCTCTTCGGTCGCGGGTGCCTTCTTGATCGTGCAGGCCCTACCGCTAGAGCCGTCATGGACGCCGCTGGCGCTGGCCGGCCTCACCCTTTTCGGGATCTTTGTCCAGAGGCGTCGCCGTAAGCGTGAGTGAGCTCGATTCTCACTCCTTCCAGCGGTTGTGAGCCCACAACCAGAGGTGGGGATGCTCGCTGATCGCCTCCTCGGCGTTTTCTAAGTAGAGGCGAGTCAGCGCCTCCGCTTTTTTATCCTTGCCGACCTTTTCGCCGGACTCGCCGGGCTCGATCGCCGGCTTGAAGACCATCCGGTAGCGGCCTTTGGGCTCCGGGTAGCAGTAGAACGGAATCACCGCGGCGCCGCTCTTGATCGACATCCGGGCGAGCATCGGGCTGGTCGAGGCGGGGCGGCCAAAAAAGGGCACCATGATGCCTTCGTGCTTCTGCATCCGCTGGTCGATGAGCAGGCCGACCCCTTGCCCCGCTTTGAGCGCTTTGAGCATGCCGCGCACCGCTCCGCGTTTGGGGATCATGGCGCTGCCGAAGCGGGTTCGCATCTGGGTCAGCAGGCGATCTAGGTGCGGGTTGTCGAGGGGTCGCCCGACGATGTTAAAAGGCGGGCAGTAGCCGCCGATGATCCACGCGGAGATCTCCCAGTGGCCAAAATGCGGGGTCGTAACCAGGTAGCCGGTATCGCGACTGGCCGCTTCCGTCAGGTGCTCGAACCCCTCCAACCGCACCCGCGCGCAGAGTTGACGCAAACTGAAGCGTCGTGCCGAGAGGGCGTCGCAGAAACTGGCGCCAAGCTGTCGCGAGCTGTCGCGAGCGACCCGTCGGTGTTGAGCGGAGGGCCATTGAGGGAAGGCGTCAGCGAGGTTCTGGATGGCGATCCGTCGCCGCCGCCGACCCAGGCGAAAAAAGAAGTCTCCCAGCAGGTGGCCGAAGCGTCGAGCGGCGGAATGAGGAAGCAGGCGCAGCAGCCCTGAGACCAGGAGGAAGATGGACAGCTCGACGCGGTGTTGGATGGGGGCGTTTTTCATCCAGCGGCTATCCTCTGCTCCAGGCGCTCACCAAGCCATTGCCAGAATGCCGGTTCCGGCCGAGCCTCGATGGGTAGTTCGGCGAGGGGGGCATCTAAACGACCGAGGAGCTTGACCCGGTCTTTGGAGGTGGTGAGCACGACTTGCGCCGCTGAGCGCCGCAGCCGTTGTTCGATTCTCGCCAACGAGGCTGCTGGGTAGGAATGGTGATCTTGGAAGTTGATGGC
>QIHU01000078.1 GCA_003231035.1 Acidobacteriota bacterium | reverse complement strand
GGCACCTACTTTGCGTTTGCCGCCTACGGCGCCTTCGAGCCGCTCGGAGCACCACCCGCGACCTTCGACCACTACTTCGTGGTGGTGTGCGCGGTCTACTCGTTGATAAGTTTCCTCAACTGGCGGCGCTACCGGTGAAGAATCGCATCAAAGTGTTGCGCGCCGAACGAGATTGGACCCAAGCGAAGCTGGCGCAAGAGCTAGAAGTCTCACGCCAAACCGTCAACGCCATCGAGACCGGCAAGTATGACCCCAGTCTTCCCCTAGCCTTCAAGATCGCCCGCCTCTTCGGGCAGCGAATCGAAGAGATCTTCGTTGGCGGGGAGGGTGGGTAGGTCGTCGCACCTCTGCTAGTCACCTCCTTCTTGTCGAGGTTCTGAACCCAAGAGGTCGGCGTCTCTGGATGCACCTATTTGGCACCTGGAAGCGGTATATTCGCTCTTGAAGTTCACCGAAACAGCCGAGGGAAGCCTAAGAGAAATGGCCGCTTGGGCGACGAGCCAACCGTGGGGCGTGTGGAGAGCTAGTGGAATCAAGCCAACTCAGCTGGATTGCCGGCTACATCTGGGGGATCGCGGACGACGTCCTGCGCGATCTCTATAAGCGCGGCGAATACCGCGACATCATTCTCCCCGCGACCGTCCTGCGCCGCCTGGATGCAGTCCTCGAACCGACCAAACAGGCTGTCCTCAAGATGCGGGATTCTCTCGACGAGGTGGGCGTTGTGGAGCAGGACGCGGCCCTGCGCCAGGCCGCCGGGCAGGCGTTCTACAACACCTCCAGCTTCACCATGCGCGACCTACGGGCTCGTTCCAGCCAGCAGCAACTCAAGGCGGATTTCGAGGCTTACCTCGATGGCTTCTCCCCCAATGTGCAGGACATTCTCGACAATTTCGATTTCCGCCACGAGATCCCCAAACTCTCCAAGGCTGACGCTTTGGGAACCTTGATCGAGAAGCTCACTTCGCCCGACATCAACCTGAGTCCCGATCCGGTCCTCAACAGTGACGGCTCTCTCCACCATCCCGGTCTCGACAACCACGCGATGGGCACGATCTTCGAGGAGCTGCTGCGCCGCTTCAACGAGGAGAACAACGAAGAGGCGGGTGAGCACTGGACACCGCGCGATGCCGTCAAGCTGATGGCCAAACTGGTCTTCTTGCCCGTGGCTGAAGAGATCGAGTCGGGCACCTACCTACTCTATGACTGCGCCTGTGGCACCGGTGGCATGTTGACCGTGGCGGAAGAGACCCTTCAGCAGTTGGCCAAAGAGCATGGCAAGGAGGTGGCCACCCACCTCTTCGGCCAAGAGATCAGCGACAAGACCTACGCCATTTGCAAGGCCGATTTGCTGCTCAAGGGAGAGGGCGACGCGGCGGACAACATCGTGGGCGGCCCCGAACACTCCACCCTGGCCAACGACGCCTTCCCGTCGCGCGAGTTCGACTTCATGCTCGCCAACCCGCCCTACGGCAAGAGCTGGAAGAGCGATCTGGAGCGCATGGGCGGCAAGAAAGGGATGCGCGACCCGCGTTTTCTCATTGACCACGCGGGCGACCCGGAGTATTCGCTGGTGACCCGCTCCAGCGACGGCCAGATGCTCTTCTTGGTCAACATGTTGTCGAAGATGAAGCAGGAAACTCCGCTCGGTAGCCGCATCGCCGAGGTGCACAACGGCAGTTCTCTGTTCACCGGCGCCGCCGGTCAGGGGGAGAGCAACATCCGCCGCTGGATTGTCGAGAACGATCGTCGCCCTGCCGCTGAATCTCTTTTACAACACCGGCATCGCCACCTACGTCTGGGTGCTCACCAACCGCAAGCCGGCCCACCGCCAAGGCCAGGTGCAGCTGATCGACGCCACCCAGTGGTACGAGCCGCTGCGCAAGAACCTCGGCAAGAAGAACTGCCAGCTCGGCGAAGCCGACATCGCCCGAGTCTGCGACACCTTCCTTGCTTTTGAAGAGAGCGAGCAGAGCAAGATCTTCCCCAACGCCGCCTTCGGCTATTGGAAGCTCACTGTTGAGCGGCCGCTGCGCATTGAAGGCGCGGACCCTGATCGTGTGTACAAGGCTGCGGAGATCAAAGAGTTCAAAGCGAGTGGTCATCGCCACCCGGAGGCCCCCGCGGTTCTCAAGAAGATCCACAAGAAGGGCACCGCCCCCGACCCGCTACGCGGCCTGTTTGAGATCGAGCTTGCCGGCAAGCCCACCGTGGTCGAGTACGAGCCCGACCCCGAGCTGCGCGACAGCGAGCAGATTCCGCTGTTGGAAGAGGGCGGAATCGAAGCCTTCCTCCGGCGCGAAGTCCTACCCCACGCCGCCGCCGCCTGGTACCCGGAGGGCAGCGTCAAGATCGGCTACGAGATCAGCTTCACCCGCTACTTCTACAAGCCCAAGAAGCTGCGCCCTCTCGAAGAGATCCGTGCCGAGATTCTGGCACTGGAGCGAGAGACGGAGGGGTTGCTGAACGAGATTGTGGGCGCCGAGCCATGAGCCCGCGGGCCGCCGCGCGGAAGTTGACCCGCCGCCAGTGGCCGACCTTCAGCCTTATCCTGCGATGAAAGACTCTGGGGTGGAGTGGTTGGGGGAGGTGCCGGCGCATTGGGAGGTGCGGCGTACTCGCTACCTATTGTCTGAGGTAGATCAACGTTCAACGACTGGAGAGGAAACGCATCTTTCGATGAGTCAGCGGCTTGGGCTTGTTCCAAGCGACAAAGTACAGAAATCCCTTGTTTCTGAGTCCTATATCGGTGGCAAGCTCTGTCGTCATGAGGATTTGGTTCTCAATCGGCTGAAGGCGCATCTTGGTGTCTTTGCCTTGGCTAGGCAGCCTGGTGTCATCAGCCCTGACTATTCGGTGTTCCGGCGCAAATGCTCACTGAGTATGGCCTATGTCGAACGAACCCTGCGTTCTCCGGCCTGTCGAGGCGAGTTAGGCACTCGTGCCAAGGGAATCGTGGAGGGTTTCTGGAGGCTCTACACGGACGATTTCTTCGATATCCGTTTGCCCCTCCCCCCCCTCCCCGAACAAACCGCCATCGTCCGCTACCTGAACCACGTAGACCGCCAGGTACGCCGTTTCGTGCAAGCGAAGCAGAAGCTGATCAAGCTATTGGAGGAGGAGAAGCAGGCCCTCATCCACCGCGCTGTTACCCGTGGCCTCGACCCGGACGTGCCGATGAAAGATTCTGGGGTGGAGTGGTTGGGGGAGGTGCCGGCGCATTGGGAGGTGGTGCCGCTTCGACGAATGATATCGCTCATCACATCAGGGTCACGCGGTTGGGCAAAGTACTACAGCGATGAGGGCGATCTCTTCATTCAGAGTGGCAACCTGGGTAGATCAATGGGGTTGATCTTCAACAAGGTTCATAGAGTGGAGATCCCCATCGGCGCGGAGGGGGAGCGAACTCTGGTCGCGAGGGACGATGTTCTAGTGTGCATTACAGGTGCCCTGACGGGAAATGTGGTCCATGTAGCTGAGCAGTTGCAACCTGCATTTGTTAATCAGCATGTCGCCCTGATGCGTCCTTCGCCGGATGCTGTTGCTCCTCGGTTTCTTAGCTATGCTCTCTATTCTCGATACGGCCAGGAGCAGTTGGAGTCGTCCCAATACGGTGGTACCAAACAGGGTCTTGGGTTAGATGATGTTCGAGGTGTGAACGTTCTTCTCCCTTCGCTCGTGGAACAGCAAGAGATCTGCGAATTTCTAGACGAATCTCTGGCACATCTAGCGTGCTACCGGTCACTCGCCCGCCGCGAGATCGCCCTTCTCCACGAATACCGCACCCGCCTCATCGCCGATGTTGTCACCGGCAAGCTCGACGTGCGCCAGGCGGCGGCGGGGTTGCCGGAGGAGAGCGCCGATCTTCTTGAGGAGGCCGAGGGATGAGCAACAATCGCTCCGCCGAATACCTCGCCAGTCTCCTGCGTGAACTGTGCGCTCTGCCACGGGAAACGGAGTGGGTAGAGTTCAAGAGCAACGATGCCGAGCCGGCGGCGATTGGTGAGTACATTTCGGCATTGGCCAATGCGGCGGCATTGGTCGGCAAGGAGCGCGCGTATCTCGTGTGGGGAGTCCGTGATGAAGATCACGCCGTGGTGGGCACAGCCTTCGATCCGGCCTTGGCTCGGAAGGGCAACGAGGAGCTAGAGAACTGGTTGTTGCGTCTGCTAGAACCTAGGTTGGATTTCCGCTTCTTCACACTCCAAGTTGGTGAGCACCGCGCGGTGTTGTTGGAGATCCCATGTGCCGCGCGACACCCTGTGCGTTTCTCGGGCCAGGAGTACATCCGGGTGGGCAGCTACAAGAAGAAGCTCAGGGATTTTCCAGAGAAGGAGCGCGCCTTGTGGCGCACCTTCGACCAGACTTCCTTTGAAGAGGGTACAGCTCAAGAGCGGGCGACCGCCGACGAGGTTCTGCGACTCTTGGACTATCCGGCCTACTTCGAACTGGTCGGACGGTCGCTGCCCACCGATCGCGACGGCATACTCGCGGCACTGGCTTCCGATCGGTTGATTCACCCTAGCGATGCGGGTGGCTGGGACATCACGAATCTCGGTGCGGTCCTATTGGCCAAACGGCTGAATGCTTTTCGCGGCTTACGCCGCAAGAGTGTGCGGGTCGTCCAGTACAAGGGCGCGGATCGCACTGAGACGTTGAAAGAGCAAGAGGGCGGCAAGGGCTATGCGTGCGGGTTCGAAGGTTTGGTCGAGTATGTCGATGGCTTGGTGCCAGCCAACGAGGTTATTGAGCAGGCTCTGCGCAAGAGCGTGCCGATGTTTCCTAAGCTTGCGGTGCGCGAGTTGGTGGCCAATGCCCTAATTCACCAGGACTTTTTCATCGGTGGCGCTGGCCCAATGGTGGAGATTTTCTCAGATCGCATTGAGATCACCAACCCCGGTGAGCCGCTTGTCGACACGCGGCGTTTCGTGGATTCGCCACCGAGATCGCGGAACGAAACACTGGCTTCAATGATGCGACGCTTTGGGATCTGCGAAGAGCGGGGTAGCGGAATCGACAAGGTGGTCTTTCAGGTAGAGCTGTATCAGCTCCCGGCTCCGCTCTTCGAGAACCCCAGGGAGTCTACGCGGGCGGTACTGTTCGCCTACAAGTCCCTTTCGGCGATGGGGAAGGAGGACCGAGTTCGGGCATGCTACCTACATGCTTGCCTACGCCACGTGACCCGAAAGGAGATGACGAACACGACCTTGCGAGCGCGTTTTGGAGTCAAGGAGCGCAATAGATCCGTCGTTTCTAGGTTGCTCGGTGAAGCAGTCGAGGCTGGGGTCATCCAGCTTGCTGATCCCAGTGCGGCTCCCAAGTTCAGGCAATATGTGCCGTTCTGGGCCGCCCCGGGCGGGGGCCTGGCATGATGTGGGTACTTGATGGGTACTTGATCCAGGCACGGGTCTGGTTTGGAGATGATGAGCTAAGTCCGTTTCATTCCTGCCACTTAGGGCGTATGGCGGTACTTGATGGGTACTTGATGGGGAGGGCGAGGGCTAGTTCCTTCGGTAGTTCAATGATTTGGATGGAGTACAGCGCATGACCACGGACATCTCCGAACGCGGCCTCGAACGGCTCATCTGCACCGGCCTTGGCCGGGCACCCCTGCGACCCGCCGAGGGTGGACGAGGTGGCGGAGCCAGAGCGGGTGGCCTTTCCGAGGCCGCAAGAGCAAATTTTCATCGCATCGCGCCTTGATCAAGATCTCCTGGAGCTCGGAGTTCTCACTCTTAGCACCCGTCGCGAGATCGCCCTCCTCCTCGAATACCGCACCCGCATCATCGCCGATGTCGTTACCGGCAAGCTCGATGTGCGCCAGGCGGCGGCGAAGTTGCCGGAGGAGGGGGACCTGCTCGGCGAATCTGCCGATGGTTCGGACTGTGGTGACCGACTGGAGAACTGAAGGTGCCAGCGCCCGCCCATCCGAAGATCCACCACATCGTCCACGTCGATCGACTACCCTCGATCCTCGCGGACGATGGACTGCGGTGTGATGCGGAAGTTGTACGGCGGGATTTCGCGGGCACCTCGATCGGCATGAGTTCGATCAAGCAGCGCCGACTCCAGGAGTTGACCCTCACCAGCCACCCCGAGTTGCACGTCGGAGAGTGTGTGCCCTTCTACTTTTGTCCACGCTCCGTCATGCTGTATTTGCTGCACAAGGCGAACCATTCCGATCTGAGCTATCGCGGTGGGCAAGGCCCGATCATTCACTTGCAAGCCGATCTGCGCCAGACTGTTTCATGGGCGGAGGGCCAAGAGCTGCGTTGGGCGTTCACTCTGTCGAATGCCGGGGCTTGCTACTTTGAAGACCGGTGCGACTTGGGCTAGCTCGATGAGATCGATTGGGAGGCGGTGCGAGCCACCGACTGGCGGGGGCATCAGGAGGGCAAACAAGCTGAGTTTCTGGTCGAGAAGCGGTTCCCATGGCGACTTGTGACGCGCATCGGCGTACATTCGCAGCGGACCTACGGCCAAGTGTCGGAGGCTCTACAGCAGACGAGGCACAGGCCAAAGGTCGAGGTCCTACCGGCTTGGTACTATTGAGGGAGACGGGAGAAATCATGCACACTTTCAAGGTCGGCGACATCCTTCAGGAGGATGCCGAGGCCATCGTCAACACGGTCAACTGCGTGGGAGTGATGGGGCGTGGCATCGCGTGGCGTGGCATCGCGTTGCAGTTCAAGAAGGCGTTCCCCGAGAACTTCAAGTCCTACGCCGCCGCCTGCAAGCGTGGTGAGGTCAAACCCGGAGAGATGTTCGTCTTCGAGACGCAGCGTTTGACCAACCCGAAGTACGTCATCAATTTTCCGACCAAGCGCCACTGGCGGGGTAAGAGCCGGATGGAAGACATCGAATCGGGCCTCGTGGCGCTGGCCGGGGAGATCCGTTCGCGCGAGATCCGCTCCATTGCCATTCCGCCTCTCGGCAGCGGGCTCGGAGGGTTGACTTGGTCCGCGGTGCGATGTCGTATCGAGGAGATGCTCCAGGGGCTGGATGATGTGGAAACGGTGATCTTTGAGCCGGGATCTGCCAGCTCAGCCGAGCGCTCTCATCGGTCTCGCGATGTTCCTGCGATGACAGCGGGCCGGGCGGCGCTGGTGGCGCTCTTGGATCGATACCTTCGCGGCCTTTTGGATCCCGCGGTGACTCTGCTTGAGCTACACAAGCTTCTGTACTTCTTGCAGGCTGCCGGGGAGTCCTTGAAACTGAAGTTCGTCAAAGGGCACTACGGTCCCTACGCCGAGAACCTTCGCCATGTCTTGAACGCAATCGAAGGTCATCTGGTGTCGGGCTATGCAGACGGCGGCGATGCCCCAGACAAGCCACTGGAACTCGTACCCGGCGCCCTTGAAGACGCGCACGAATTTCTCAAGAGCCAGAGTTCGACCCAGGACCACTTGAAGAGAGTTTTCGAGTTGGTGACCGGTTTTGAATCGTCTTTCGGTCTGGAGCTACTATCGACCGTTCATTGGATTGCCAACCATGAACAGGACCACTCTGTCGCCAACGTGGTCACCAAGGTTCACGGTTGGAACACAAGGAAGAAGCAGTTCACCGAACGTCAGATTGCACT
>QIHU01000384.1 GCA_003231035.1 Acidobacteriota bacterium | reverse complement strand
ACGAAGTGGATGGGGCGCTCGCCGCAAGATGTCGAAGACCAGATCACCTATCCGCTGACCGTCTCGCTGCTCGGCTTACCGCAGGTCAAGACGATCCGCAGCTACTCGATGTTCGGCTTCTCGACGATCCTGATTATCTTCCAGGACGAAGTCGAATTTTACTGGTCGCGCTCACGCATCCTCGAGAAGCTCAACAGCCTGCCCGCGGGCACGCTACCGCCCAGCGTGCAGCCAGCGCTGGGCCCTGACGCCACCTCGCTGGGCCAGATCTTCTGGTACACCCTCGAGGGCAGCGATCCAGAAGGGAATCCGACCGGGGGGTGGGATCTGCACGAGCTGCGCACCCTCCAAGACTGGACCGTGCGCTACGCCCTGATGGCGGTCGATGGCGTCTCCGAGGTTGCCTCGATCGGCGGCTTCGTGCAGGAGTACCAGATCGACGTCGATCCAGACGCGATGCGCGCTCACGGGGTGAAGCTCCACCAAGTATTTCAGGCGGTCAAGCGCTCGAACATCGACGTCGGGGCTCGCAGCATTGAGGTCAACCGGGTGGAGTACGTCATCCGCGGCCTGGGTTTCATCGAAAGCCTGGAGGACATCGAAGACAGCGTCATCAGAATGAAGGACAACGTGCCGATCTTCGTCAAGGACGTGGCCGAGGTACACCTCGGTCCCGCCGGTCGACGCGGCGCGCTCGACAAGGCCGGAGTGGAGGCCGTCGGCGGTGTGGTGGTGGTGCGTTACGGCGAGAACCCGCTGGAAACGATCAAGAGGCTGAAGGAGAAGATCGCCGAGATCTCGCCCGGCTTGCCGAAGAAGACGCTCGCCGATGGCACCGTCAGCCAGGTGCGGATCGTTCCATTCTACGACCGAGCGGGACTCATCTACGAGACCCTGGGAACACTGAACGATGCGCTGATCGATGAGCTCTTCGTCACCATGATCGTCATCCTCTTGATGGTGATGCACCTACGCAGCTCGATCTTAATCTCCGCCATGTTGCCGTTGTCGGTACTGATGACCTTCATCGCGATGAAAATTTTTGGCGTCGAGGCCAACTTGGTGGCACTATCGGGTATCGCCATCGCCATCGGTTCGATGGTGACGATGGGCATCTTTCTGTGCGAGAACATCCTCAAGCGGCTAGAGGAGGCCGAGCCCGGAGCCAACACGGTCGTGGTGGTGTACCGTGCCGCGACCGAGGTGGGAAGCGCGGTCTTGACGGCGTTGCTGACCACCGTGGTCAGCTTCCTGCCGGTATTCACCATGCAGGCGGCCGAGGGCAAGCTGTTCAAGCCTCTCGCCTTCACCAAAACCTTCGCCATGGTCGCCTCGCTGATCGTGGCGCTGACCATGCTGCCGGCCGCAGCTCATTTCCTGTTCACCTTTCGAATTCGGCGGGAGAGGGTGCGCAGAGGACTGCTCGGGGCGGTGGCCTTCGCTGGCCTAGTTGCATCGATCTGGATCGCCTGGTGGGTCGGGGCCATCCTGATCGCGACCGCCGCCGTCGCCGTGCTGCGCGAGAAGATTCCTCCGCGACTCCGGGAATTCCTTCCGGTGATTGGCAATGTAGCAATCGCCCTAGTCGTGGCCGCCTTCCTGACCCGCCACTGGCTCCCTTTGGGGATCGAGCGGGGCTTCTTGCGCAACCTGATCTTCGTCGTCGCCTTGATCGGAGTTCTGCTGGTGTTGATCGAGCTCTACAAGCGATCGTTCGCCCAGCTCTTGCGCTGGTGTTTGGAGCACAAGGCGGCCTTCTTCAGCTTTACGCTGGCGCTCTTCTTGTTGGGCATGATGGTCTGGCGCGGGTTCGATTCCTTCTTCGGTTGGCTGCCGGGGGGAGTGCGTTCCTCGCCACCGGTGGCGGCCGTGGCGGCCGCTTTTCCCGGCCTGGGAGAGGAGTTCATGCCGTCGCTGGACGAGGGCTCGTACCTTTTCATGCCGGCGCTCATGCCCCACGCTTCGATCGGCGAGGCCCTCGACGTGTTGCAGAAGCAAAACCGGGCCATCGCCGCCATACCGGAGATCGATTCGGTGGCGGGCAAGCTCGGGCGAGTGGAAAGCGCGCTCGACCCGGCACCGATCACCATGCTAGAGACGATTATCAACTACCTGCCGGAATACAAGACCGACAAGGATGGGCGACAACTGCGCTTTGCTGTCGGTGAAGGGAAGGGCGAGTTCGCACGCGATGAGAACGGCGAACTGATCCCGGACCCCAAGGGCAAGCCGTATCGCCAATGGCGCGATCAGATCCGTAGTCCCGACGACATCTGGCAAGAGATAGCCCGGCTGACCGCGATCCCCGGCACCACATCGGCCCCCAAGCTGCAACCGATCAACGCCCGCATCGTCATGCTGCAAAGCGGCATGCGAGCGCCGATGGGGGTAAAGGTCAAAGGGCCGTCGCTCGAAGTGATCGAAAAGGTCGGTCTGCGGATTGAGCGCTTTCTGAAAGAGGTGCCGTCGGTGGAGGCTGGCGCGGTGGTCGCCGATCGGATCATCGGCAAGCCGTATCTGGAGATCGACATCGATCGCCGAGCCATCGCTCGCCATGGGGTGGATGTGCAAACCATCCAGGACGTCATCGAGGTGGCGATCGGCGGCAAGCGCATCACCACCACGGTGGAGGGGCGCGAGCGGTTTCCCGTCCGGGTGCGCTACTTGCGCGAGTTGCGCGACCAGATCGAGTCCCTGGGCCAGATCCTGGTGCCGGCCAGTGACGGCTCACAGATCCCCATGCGACAGCTTGCGACCATCGATTTCGTCCGCGGCCCGCAGAACATCAAGAGTGAGGATACCTTTCTGGTGGGCTACGTGGTCTTCGACATGAAGCCGGGGTACGCCGAGGTCGATGTGGTCCGACAGTGCCAGAGCTACCTGGAGGAGAAGATCGCCAGTGGTGAGTTCGAGCTGCCGGCCGGTGTCAGCTACAGCTTCGCGGGCAGCTACGAGAATCAGATCCGCTCCGCCAAGCGGCTCGCCGTCGTGCTACCGATCGCGTTGGTCGCAATCTTCTTCATTCTCTACTTCCAGTTCAAGTCGGTCGCCACCACGATGATCGTCTTTTCGACCATCGCCGTCGCCTGGTCGGGTGGCTTCCTGCTGCTCTGGTTCTACGCCCAGCCTTGGTTCCTCGATTTCTCCGTCTTTGACGTGGGCATGCGCGATCTCTTCCAGATACGCACGATCAACCTGAGCGTTGCGATTTGGGTCGGGTTCCTGGCGCTCTTCGGAATCGCGTCGGACAACGGCGTGGTCGTGGCGAGTCACCTCGAACAGGTCTTCAAGGAGCGTCGCCCGGCTTCGGTGGCGGAGATCCGCTCGGCCACCGTAGAGGGGGGCCAGGGGCGGATTCGCGCGACGTTAATGTCTTCAGCGGCCACCATGCTGGCGCTGCTCCCCGTTCTAACCTCCAGTGGCCGCGGCGCCGATATCATGGTGCCGATGGCGATCCCTTCCTTCGGTGGAATGTTGCTAGCGCTGTTCACCATTCTGATGGTCCCGGTCCTATTTTGTGCCGCCAAGGAGATGCAGTTTCGCTTCGCGGGGCCGCCAGCGGGGAGCGGCCCCGAACTAGACAGTGACAACCTTGAGCAATCTTCGGGGGGGGAAGCCTCATGAACCACGGGAGCGAGGTGCCGGCCTACGGCCTCTGGCTGCTAGTACTCATCAACTCCGCGATCTTTATCGCCTTCGCCTTCAGCTTCTTCAAGCCTCGAACTTCACGGGATTGGAGGACATTTGGCGGTTTCTCCGCCTTTGTTGTCGCGCTGTTCGTCGAGATGTATGGCTTCCCGTTGACCATTTTTCTGCTCTCAGGGTGGCTTGCCAAACGGTACCCCGGTATCGATTTTCTGACCCACGACGCGGGGCACATCTGGTTCCGGCTCTTGGGTTTCGAAGGCAATCCGCACCTAAACCCCATACACATTCTGAGCAATGTCTTGATTGTGGCCGGCTTCTTTTTTCTCGCCGCGGCGTGGCCAGTACTCTACCGCGCCCAGCGCGAGGGTTCTCTGGCCTCCGCGGGACCCTACTCGTCGGTTCGCCATCCGCAATACATCGCCTTCGTCGTAATCATGACCGGCTTCCTGTTGCAGTGGCCGACCTTGGTGACCGCGGCGATGTTCCCAATTCTGCTGGTGGTCTATGTTCGACTGGCTCTGCGGGAGGAGCGAGAGGTCGCCGAGGAATTCGGTGAGGTTTGGTCTCTCTATGCTCGCGACACGCCGCGCTGGGTGCCACGTTGGCGGCC
>QIHU01000450.1 GCA_003231035.1 Acidobacteriota bacterium | reverse complement strand
TATACCTGGATCTACCGCATTGCCGCCAACCATTGTCTCAACCAGTTGCGCCGACGAAAACTGGTCCGCTTCTTCAGCCTGACGCGGGCGCCAGACGATGAGCCCGTTGCCGACTTGGATCCGATCAGCGCGGCCGCCGATCCAGCGGCCGCCTTGGAAACGAAGCAGCGCTGGCGGGCGACGCGGCGGGTACTCAACGCCTTGCCCGCGGGCCAAAGAGCGGTCTTGGTACTCGCCAAGTTCGAGGGGTTGTCGTACAAACAAATTGCCGAAGCCCTTCAGATCACCGCCGGAGCGGTCGAGAGTCGCCTCTTTCGCGCCATGCGCAATCTAGAGGCGGCGCAAGAAAAACTAAAGCCGAGTGTTTCTGTCCATGGGGGAAATTCAAAATGAACCGAGCCGCGGACCCAGGCAAGAGTCCGGTTGAAGATCCGGTCAAGATCTCAGACATCGCCCCGCCCAGCCGGGAGAAAAAGCCGCGCCACCTACTGCCCTTCCTCGAACGAGGAGAACTGTCCGCCGAACGCCAAAGTGAGTTGGCCGAGTGGCTAGAACAAGATCCTCAGCTGGCGGCCACCTTCGCACGGTGGCAGAGGCGCTGGGATGGTCTCGAGTTGCCGCCCGTCGCCGCCGCTCCGCTCGGCTTTGCCGTGCGGGTGGCTGCTCAGGTGCGCTCGCGAAGCGAAGGCGAACTGAGTTGGTCTTGCGCCCCCCGTTGGGCCCGCCTCGCGGCGGCTGCCGCTCTGGTGGTGGGGACGCTGGGCGGGGTGAGCTTTGGACTTTGGCAGTCCGAGTCGGTGCAGCTCGGCGAGTTGGCGAACCATGGCAGCTTGGCGGAAGACTACTGGTTGATCATCGATACCGCGCAAGCCGAAGAGGGTGTCGATGGTGGTGAGGCATTGCGATGAGTGGTACGGGAAGACGTTGGTGGCTGGTCATCGCCTTGTTGCTCTCGGTGGGCGTCAACGCTGGCATTCTGTCGATCCTCGCTGTCCAGCGGCTACAGGGTCCGAAAGGGGGCAAGCGCCCGGCGGCAGGGGCGACGCCCTTTGCCAAGGCCGCGGATCGGCTCCATTTACAGGGCCCGGAGCGCCAGCGCTTCCTGGTGATTCACCGAGCCTTCTTCGCCGAGCACGACAGAGTCCAAATGCGGGTGGGAGCCCTGCGCCGTCAACTGCGCCGGCAGCTCAGCGCCAGGCGACCCGATGAGGAACGAATCGAGCGGATCGTGGCTGACCTCGGCACGAGCTACGCTCAACTCGATCGTTTGGTGGCGAAGACCGTGCTCGAAAGCCGCGCAATCCTCAATCCTCGCCAGGAAAGGGCCTACCTCAAGCTGTTCTCGCGGTTGCGAGCGGCGGCGGCGCGCCATTCGGGAGATCCAGAACGGACGCGGCGGCAACCCAAACAGCGGCCGTGAAGCTCCATGGAAGCACGAAAGAGGGCACGAAAAAGGCCCCTCGCTCGGCAAGAACGAGGGGAGGAGGAGGTTGAGTCCGCTAAGGAGTTTGTCTCGTTAGCTAACTACTCTGTACTACGCAAGAGGCATGCCCGCTGTCTAGGAATCTTCAGCGAAGAACTCCTTGGCGATCTCGGCGGCGATGCCCGAGAGTTTCTTGGCGCCTCCTTCGGGGATCCAGTCGGCGGGCAGATGGCTGAGGTAGGGGCGGCGCAGGAACCGTTTGTCGAGCAAGGCGATGACCCCGGTGTCCTCGGGGGAGCGGATGAGTCTACCGGCGGCTTGCACCACGCGGGTCATGCCGGGAACCACGAAGGCGTACTCGAAGCCCCGCTCGAAGCGCTCGTCGTAATATTCCTTGAGGAGCCTCTGCTCCAAAGTCAGACCCGGCAGACAGGGGCCGACCACGGCGACTCCGCGCAGCATGTCGCCGGGGTAGTCGACACCTTCGGCGAAGACGCCTCCGGCGACCGCGAGCAGAAAAACGTCGTCGAGCAGCGCCGAACGCAGGTGGTTGAGGATTTCCTCGCGCTCCCGATCCCCCGAGGCACGGTGCTGGAGCAGGACCCGCTTCTTGGTGGTGGGCATCTGGGCGGCGACCTCGGCGAGGAAGGCGTAGCTGGGAAAGAGGGCCAGGCAATTGCCGGGGACGGCGTCTGAGAACTCGGCCAGCTTCTGGGCGATCGGGCCATAGTTGGAGGGCCGTTCGCGGTAGGTGGTGGCAACACCGGGATCGATGACCACCCGGCGATTGGCGGCGGGGAAGGGGTTGGGAAGCGAGATCGAGGCGGTCCGTCCCTGCTCAAAGCCGAGCAAATCCCGGTAGAACTCGGGCGGCGAGAGTGTCGCCGAGAGGCCGATCACGCTGTGGCAGCGGTTGATCACGGCGCCCAGGAAACGGCTCGGGTCGCGGCAGAGAACCTTGAGCCGCCGATCCTCACCCACCATCTCGACACAGTGGCTGAACGCTTCGTCAGAATGGAGGAGGCCGTTGATGAAGCGCAGAAAGTCGAAGTAGAGGGTGACGAAGGGGTCGTCCGGGCGAAAACTCTTGGTCTCGCGTTGGTATTCGAGGTAGTCGATGAAGGCGCTGTCGAAGGCGGGACGCAGCTGCCACAGCGTCTCTTCCGGTAGCTCGGCCTCGGCCGAGCGCTCGTAGGAGGAGGCGCGGTCGTCGAGATCCAAGAGTGCCGCGAGGGCGTCGTCGACCGACTCTTCGATCAAGTTGGCGAGGCCGAGGCAGAGCTTGCCCAGCCGCAGGTGTAGCCTCTCGCCGCCGCGGCCAATCGACTCGGCGGCTTGGCGAGCCGCCGAGGCCGAGAGTTCCGGGCTGTAGTAGCCGCGTCCGCGCCCGACCAGGTTGTGGACCTCGTCGATGACCAGAATTGTGTTGGACAAGTCGGCGTCGGCGGCGAAGCCGCCCAGCGCGACGTAGGGGTCAAAGCCGTAGTTGTAGTCGCAGACCGTCGCTTGGACGCGGTCGGAGAGTTCGAGACTGACCTCGAAGGGGCAAACCTCCTCGCGCTTGGCGGCATCGTAGATGAGATCGGGCAACAGCGAGGGGTACTCGTCGATCAGCCGGCCGGTGACTCCGGTGGTGTGGAGCTTGAGGTAGTAGTCCTTGGCGTAGGGGCAGTATTCCTCATGGCAGATGACCTGATCGTTGGCGCACATTTTGGCCTTGGCGCGCAGGCGCAGCGAACGAAAGGTGCCGCCGTCGTTGAGCAGGGTGAGCACCGTCATCGCCATTTCCTGCTGGAGCGTCTTGGCGGTGAGAACGAAGAGGCGCTTGCCGTGGGCTAGGCAATGGCGCATGACCGGAAAAAGAGCCGCGGCGGTTTTGCCAATACCGGTGGTCGCTTCGAGCAGCAGGTGCTCGCGGTGGTCGAGCGCGGTGTCGACGGCGGCGATGATCTCCGCTTGCCCTGGGCGGGTGGTGGGGTAGGGGAACTCCAGCCGCGACGCCGCTTCCTGGCGGGCCAGCACGGCGATGCGTTCCCCCTCGGCGGCGCGAATCAGGCCGTTGATTCGTCGTTTGACACCAGCTTCCAGCGCCCTGAAGTCGACACTGACCGGCAAGCGCTCGATGCCCTCACCGCCGATCTCGATGAGTACCAACTCAGCCCGTATGGGTTCCTCCGTGGCTTCAGCGGTGGCTTCAGCGGTCGCTTCCGCCCTATCCGCCTCAATTGCGGCGCCCTGGGTCAACATCCAGGCGTAGAGCAGCGCCTGGCGCTCGTAGATCTCGCGAGTGGAGGGGGGAAGCTGGCCGCCTCGGCGCACCGACTTGATCTCCTCGACCACCCGCGCCCCGTCGGGGTCGCGGCGCAGGCCGTCCAGCCGGCCCTGAATTCGAATCTTCCAGCCGCGGTGGTCGAAGGTGTAGTCCAGCCGCACCTCGCGCCGGTAGGAGGGGTCGGCCTCGAGCGCCGCTTCTTGGTAGCGGCTATGGATCGCCTGGCCGAGCCACATGCGCTCGTACCCGCCCCGGTTGGCGAATCCCAAGCTGCGCAGCAATTGCTGGTCGAGCAGATCCTGTACCGAGAGGTAGAGGATTAACTGGTCAAAGTCGAAACGAGGTGCCATGCCGCGGGCGAGTATATGGCGCCAGCGTCAGTCGCAACGCTCAGCCAGCGGAGTGAAAGTGTCGAGCGGAAGGAAAGAGGATTGCCCTTATGAACCGGTCGAAGTGCAGCGCCGGATTGGAGTGCGCCCGCCTGAGGTAGTCGGAAATGTCTTTGACCATGCCGACCGAGACGGTCTCCAACTCGGTGGCTCGTTTGAAAACCATCAAGGCGGCGAGAGCTTCGCGGTGAATCTCGTGATTCTGGAAGATCGGCAGAATCTCGATCGCCAGTTGGCGGGTTTCGGAAAGCCGTCCTGACCTGAGGTACAGGGCCGCAAGGTCGAGGGAGGCTAGCGCCGCTTCGTAGCCAATATTCATCCGGATGAAGGCTGCTCTTACCTGGTTGAACAGCTCTTCCGCCCGCTCTGTTTGCTCCATTTGAACGAGGATGCGAGCTTCGATCCAGTCGGCTCGAACCAGTTCGACTCCGACCTTCTGTAGCCGGGCCGCGCGACGCAGCCCCGGCAAGTGTTGTAGAGCTTCGGTGTGGCGGTTGGCGAAGAACAATGCGTGAATTCGTTGGTTGATAGCCACAATCTGTAGATGGGGTTCTCTGGTTCTGTCGAGGAGTTCCTGTGCCTGATCGAGAATAGCGAGACTCTCTTGGGGCTTGCCTGCTTCGTTGTAGGTGAAGACCTGCTTGAGCAGAGTTCTTCCCGCTAGATGTCGATCACCGGCTTTACGGTAAGCGGCGGCGGCACGCGCCAGCAGTTGACTGGATTGGTCGAACTGCCTCTGTTCTCGGCGTAGGGAGGCCTTGAGGTCCATCACCTCACCCCGCGCCATGGGGTCGCCCGTACCGGAAGAGATCAGCTGGTCGGCTTTCGCGAAGGCAGCGTCAGCACCTCGGAAGTCGGTTAGAACTCGTTTCG
>QIHU01000091.1 GCA_003231035.1 Acidobacteriota bacterium | reverse complement strand
CCGGGGATCCGTTTCGCGCCATTCAGTGCCCCTCGAAACGCCGATGGACGCAAGGTTGTCTAGCCTCTTCTCCTCTCCGATCCTCGGATCACCCAGGGCGACGAGGGGCAAGCGCCAACCGCGGCTTCGGTCCTCGAAAAAGGAGCCCTAGATATGAAGCGAAGAACCTTCCTGGTGACCTCGATCCTGTTGATTGTCGCGGTGTGGTCGACCCCCGATGCGGCATTGGCGGCGGGTCCGTTGACTGTCCCTCCCGATTCATCGGTCATCCTCCCGGATTACTGTGCTCTTCCTCAGCTGGCTAACCCGGCTCCGGCGAGTTTTACTCCTTGGCTCTACCGGCGAGATAACGGTGGCTTACTGCTCGGTGAGCATGAGTTCTACGAAGATCCAGCCAGCACCGTCGACAGCCTGTCGCGGGAGTTGATCACGCTCGCCGATCAGAGTGGTGTGTACCCGGAAGCCTTACTGTTCAATACCGCTCTCTTCGATCCGCCGGAGGGAAGCACGGGCGGCAAGCCCCGGCGGCTCCTGGGCGGTTCACTGTGGATGAAATCGGTGCAACTTTACGTCAACTACAGCAACAAGACGGTGGACCCGTCGATCAATGGGAAACGCTACTTTAGCCCGACGTTTTTTCTGTCGATCGACGGCCATGCGCAAAACTCACAACCGATTCAGCCCGTTCCGTGGTCTGGTTTCTCGAGCTTGTTCATCTCGGCATCGGACGCCGAGTTTGGTTGCATCTTTCAATCGGGGCCGAGCCATGGGAAAGGGGCCTGTGACGATTTGTACATTACTGGCGGGTTCGCGTACGGACTGTCGGAGCTCGACAGCGAGACGGAGAACCAAATGTACTCGGCGCTGGCGCAGCGCGATCGGCTGATGAATCGGGATACCACCGTGGCCAACGGGCGTTGGCAGGATATCTCCGAGAACTCCGGCTGCCCGAACGGAAACCGAATTCCGACCTCGGCGGCGTTGGGCAACTCTTCAGGCGTCGTCTTCGCCGACTTCACCGGGGACGGCTTCGACGATCTTTATGTCGGCAAGCCGGGCGATGGCTACTTGGGGGCGCAGAACGTCCTCCTGATTAACGACGGCACCGGCTGTTTCGACGATCGCTCCAGCTGGGTGGTCGGCGAGCTGGCCAAGGCGACGGTGGATCTGGCGACGGGTGACTTGGATCTCGACGGGGATCTGGATATCGCGGTTGCCAACCGCTGCCGCCGTGTCGGTGCTTGCGGCGCGGAGGCCGCGGACTACGTGTTGATCAACAACCTACCGCTGAGTCGCGGCTTCACCGTGGTGCCTCTGAGCTCCGGGTTCTTCTCGGATAGCCGCAGTGTTTCGGTGGGCGACCTCACCTCGAAAGACAGCCTTCCGACCTACCCGGAGATCGTCTTCGGCAACGCCGGCAACGACGGCTTCGCGAACGTTCTGGTCTTTCCGGCGGGGCAGGATCACCGCATGGAGATTTATTACAACGAGGCCGAGACGGGAGGCGCGCTCAACAACTTCATCGAGAACATGCCTTCCTTCCTCCTCGGTCCCCAGGAGCCGGCGAACACCGGGCCACTCACCGTCCAGATCCGCTTGGTGGACCTGTTCAGTCCGACCACTAACTTGCCGGATGGCTGGCTGGATATGGTGGTGGTCAACCACCGCGATCACCTCAAGCACGCGACCCCATTCGCCGCCAGCAGCCAGGTGGTGATCCTGGTGAACCAGGGCGATCAAGGCTGGGTAAACTGGCCCGCGACCGGGAACCACATTCAGCGCTGGACCGCCTTCGGCGCACCGTGGATCCGCACCGCCGTCCTCGACGACTTCACCGGCAACGGTTACCTGGACATTCTCGAAGGCCGAGGCCACCGTTTCGGCGATGCACAGTCGGAGCTCCGCAAGAACCTGGGGAGCGGTGGTCCGGTCAAGAAACCGTTTGATTCCTCGGGCGGATTTATCGGCAACAAAAGTTACGAGTCGATGCCCGGCAACGAGCATGGTTACGGCTTCGACTTCGCCGACTTGGCCAATGATGGCTACATGGACGCTCTACAGACTTCGCGCGGCTACGACTACCTGATCACCGACATTTTTCATCCTTCGCAGGGTACCGACCATCAAGATTTCGCGCCGGGATTCTTCGGCCAGGGTGCGGGGCTCACCAGCAACAAGCGGGGCCTGCTCAAGCCCAAAGGGATGGAAGACGGCGTCTTCGCCGATTTCAACGAGGACGGATTCCTCGACGCCATTCTCGCTTCGCAGCGTACTCCGTCCACCAACCATCCTTCCAGCCCGCAGACGCCGGACACCATCGTCCTGGTCAACAACGGCAGTAGCCAGTTCGGCTACGACGAGATCGCCAGCGGCGGTGGCGAGGTTGAAGACGGCCGGATTGACCTGATGGGTCGCACCCAGCATCCGAACATCGCCGATCGTGTAGTGGCCGGAGATCTGGACAACGACGGCGATGTCGATGCTTTGGTCAAGCTTTTCCAGATCCAGAGCGGAAGTGTTCTCAAACCCGCCGACCAGGCCTGCTCGGTGCCGTTGTCCCAGTGCTCGTTTGGCTGGCGCTACCTGCGCAATGTGGCCGGAGAAGCCGGCGCCGGCAACCTCTGGTTCCGCGATGTGGCGTTCACCGATCTCGACGACGCGACCGGGAACTACGACCCGATCTGGAACCAACCGCTGGGCATGATCCGGTTGCTCGACGCCGACAACAACGGTGCCCTGGATTTCTATTCGACGGTAGGGTTCCCCAAGACGGCAGTCGAGGTGAACAACATCCCCGAGCTGACCGATGATCGTATTTTTCTCAATGGTGTCGGAGCGAAGCCGTTCGGAGTCCTTCAGGATTACTCGGCCGCCATCCTTCCCGACCGCTGTGTGGACGTGGTTACCGATGGCTCGAATGACCCGCAACATGTCAGCTGCGGCTCGTTCGGCCTGACTCAGGGCGATATCGACAACGACGGCGACGCCGATGTCGTGGTGACCCATCGCGCCCAGACCGGGCGCACCAACTACCCCTGGCTGCTGGTCAACCGACTCAACGAGAACGGAGTGCGCGCCTTCGTCGACGAGTGGTCGCAACCGCGCATTCCGATTGGCAGCTTCTCCAACGTGATCCACACCGCCGATCAGGACTTCCTCGGCAATCCGACCGTCGACATGGACCGGGCGATGTTCCCGGCGCTTCTGGACTGGGATGGGGACGGCGACCTCGACATAGCACTTCTGGTCGAGGACGACTTGCCGCGAATGCTGCGCAACGTCGGCAAGGACTCCAACAAGGACGGCGTGATCAACGCGGCCGACACGCCGCCGCCCGGCAGCTTCGTCGATGTGACCGACACCCTGCTGACCCAGATCAAGCCGACCACCGACAGCCAGGACCTGATCGGCGTCGACATTGACGGTGATGGCGACTTCGATCTGGCCAACGATCCGTTCGGCGACCGGATGACCGTCTGGCGCAACGACCTTCAGCCCTCGAGCTACCGTCCGGTGGTCACCGAGATCTGGCCGCGGGTGGGCTCGATCCGAGGCACAACCCTGGAGCTGCACGGTGTCAACCTGAAGAATGTCGCTCAGGTCGAGTTTCGCTTTGCCAACCAGAGTTGCCTGGGAACCAATCCAACTACCGTCGCGGGGAGCGGCGCGACCCGGCTACAGGTCACCATACCGGTGAGCTGCCCGGTCGGTCTGGCCCAGGTGCGCATCCAACGCAGCTGGCAGCTGCAAGGCTGCGCCAACATTCTGACCTCTTGGAGCCAGCAGTACTTCGGGTACTTTGTCCTCAAGCCGACTTCCGTGATCGGGTCGGGCATCAAGCCGGACGGTTAGATTGGGAGTGACGGTTGAGCAAGCGCGCGGCACCCGACTCTGAGCGATCGCTACTTCGTGAGCTGTACCGCCAACTCGCCGCTGCCGCTGAGCACGTAGTAGCGCCAGTCGTCGCCTTGGGGACCCTGCTCGAAGAGGCCGCGTCGGGCGCGGCGCAGCGCTTCGTTGACGGTCAGGCCGGCGATCAGGCCGCGGTGAAAGGCGACCGCGAGGTCGGCGGCTCCCTGGTCGGTGGGTGAGCCGAGGCAGCCTAGGAAGGCGCCCACTCCCGAGAGGGTCGCCGTCTGGGTGAAGCCGCCTCGACCGCCGCCGCTGGCGGGCAGCTGGGTCATCCCCTTCTTGGGGTCGGAAGTGAGCTGCACTCCGGCGGGGACGAAGGCGGTGAAGTGGGAGTTGAGGACGACGATTGC
>QIHU01000810.1 GCA_003231035.1 Acidobacteriota bacterium | reverse complement strand
GAGCTCGCCGGATCGCTCGCCACGTCAGTGGAATCCTGGATGAATTGGGTCTTGATCGGACCGACCCGAATCTCCTCGAGACCGATATTCGGGTCGCCAAGATGTATCTAGAGATGTTCCAAGGGCTGCGCGAAGGGGCTCGCCCGAGGGTCACCACTTTCCCCAATGACGAGAAATACACCGGGATGGTGATGGAGAAGGACATTCCGTTCTACTCCATGTGCTCGCACCACTTCATCCCCTTCTACGGCCACGCCCACATCGCATCGTTGGCCTCTCCAAACTGCCGCGGATTCTCGAGTTCTACGCCAAGCGGCCGCAGCTGCAAGAGCGCTTGACCGAGCAGGTGATCACCTTTCTGACGGAGGAGTTGAAGCCCCACGGCGCCATGGTGGTGATCGAAGCGCGCCATCTTTGTGTGGAGATGCGCGGGGTCAAGAAGCCCGGGGCGATGACCGTCACTTCGGCGATTCGGGGCACCTTCCATGAACGCCCGGTGCGAGAGGAGTTCCTCGATCTTCTCCGTCGCTAGTCGTTGGCTGCTGGTCGTTGTGTTGGTGGCGAGCTTGGTCTTGCCGGCCGACGCCGCCAAGCGCAAGAAGTCGAAGCTACCCAAGCGAAGGCCAGTTGAGGAGCTGATCAATCCCTTGGTCGGACCGGGCTTGTCGACCTGGCTGGTCGGCGCGATTAGCTGGATGGCCAGCAAGGATGAGGTCGACCGGTACCTCGTACTCACCGAGGAAACGGACGCCGTGACCTTTGTCGAGCAGTTCTGGAAGAGCCGAGACCCGGAGCCTCGTTTTGAAGCCAACCCGCGTCGCGAACTCTTCGAGGAGCGCCTCGTCGAGGCCGAGAAGAGGTTTCGCGAAGCGGGGGTTGCGGGTCATCGCTCCGACCGCGGAACGGTCTACGTGCTCTACGGCGAGCCCGAGAAGGTGGAGTTCGAGCTCGCCGAGGAGGCGAGCGATCCGCCGGTCGAGGAGTGGTTCTACGCGGCCGACTCCGAAGTCGGCCTTGACGGGCGACAGCCGCAGAAGCGGTTCCGTTTTTCCAAAGTTGGGAGTGTGACGGTCTTTCATCGTCGCAGTGTCTCCACAAACCGTTCTCGCACCTTGCGTGACCCGCGGCGCCCGCCGCGGCGCCCGCGGTGAGTTCTTCGTCACCGAGAAGAGCGGCGAACTGTTCCATGGCCACTTCGGAGGGTCCAGAATGAGCCAGCCTCGTGCCTTGCTCGTCGGTACCGGTATCTCGGTGCCGCCGCTCGTTGTCGATAACACCATGTTGGCTCGGATCATCGACACCAACGACGAGTGGATTCGCACCCGTAGCGGCATCGTCAGCCGCCGCTACGTGGAGCCGGGGGTCAGCTCCTCCCAGCTGGGAACCGAGGCCGCCCGCGCGGCACTGGCCGATGCCGGTGTCGAAACGAGCGAAGTGGACTACCTGGTGTGCGCGACAATGACGCCGGACTACTACTTTCCCGGGGCCGGAACCCTGATCCAGCAACAGCTCGGCCTCAGCCCACTACCGGCTTTGGACATCCGCCAGCAGTGCGCCGGGTTCGCCTATGGCATGCAGATGGTGGATGCACTGATTCGGTCGGGGATCGCCAAGACGGTCTTGCTGGTCGGTGCCGATGTCCATACTTCGGTCATGCCGTTTAGTGAGGCGACTTGGGATTGCCTCTACGGTCGTAGCTCTGAGCCGCTCGATGAGGAGATCTTTGCTTGGAACTCACGCTTTCGTCACCTCTTGGTGCTCTTTGGCGATGGCGCGGGCGCGATGGTCTTCAAGGCCCACGACAAGGACGATGGGCGCGGAATTCTGAGTTCAGCGCTCTACGGAGATGGTGAGAACTGTGAGATTCTCTACGTCCCGGGCGGTGGCTCGCTGAATCGCCCCTGGGTGACCGCGGAGATGATTGCCGAGGGGGTGACCGTCCCAGTGATGAAGGGTCGCTCCGTCTTTAAGCTGGCGGTGACTCGCATGCCCCAGGTGACGCGGGAGATTTTGGCGAACAACGGCTACACGTTGGACGATCTCGACTTGCTGATCATGCACCAGGCCAACCTGCGGATCAACGAGGCGGCGCAAAAACAGCTCGGCCTACCGGCTGAGCGGGTGCACAACAACATCCAGAAGTACGGCAACACCACCTCCGCCACCCTGCCCCTCTGTTTCCACGAAGCAAAGCAGGCGGGCAAGGCTCCCGAAGGCTCTCTAGTGGCCTTCACCGCCCTGGGGGCCGGCCTGCATTGGGGTTCGGTGCTGATGCGGATTTGATCAGCGGTCGCGCGGCGGCTACTCGCCCGGCGGTCGGCGATGGGCCGTTGCCTTGCGCTTGGCCGCCATCAAGGTGACGATGCGAGCTTGGATTTGGCGGACCAATTGCGCCGTCTTGTCTTTCCACGCCGTTTGGCTCATCGATCCGTCATCGGCGGAGAACTGAACCAATCCGCGACCCTCCGAGCTGTCTCTCAGCTCGACTCGAATCTCCCCCCAGATCAGCGCCCATCCCTCGTTGACCTCGACCCGGCGGTCGAAGCGGAGGCCGACCGCTTGCAAGGTGTCGAGCACCGCGGGGAGGAGCTCGGCCCTGCCTCCGTCGTAGGGGCGAGCGAAGAGATAGCGCGAAACCATCGAGCCCGCCTTGGGTCGCTGCGGCTCTTGCGCCAGGAGTTGCTGGTAGCTCGGCTCGTTGGCCATGGCGACGAAGTTGGGATCGCTACGGGCGCGCAAACGCACCCGCTCATCGAGCCGAATGGTGCGGCGCAGCAGATCGACGGCCGGTGCGACATAGCCGGCCATGGCGTAGTTTGTGGCCACCAGGTAGTGGCTCTCGGCGGAATCTCGGTGCAGGTCGAGGTAGCGCTGGAAGGATCGTGCCGCCTCGGCGAGGTCGCCCTTGAGGAGGAGGACCGCTCCCAGGTTGACCTCATTGTCTGGAGCCGCCGGGTCGAGCTGCTGGGCCTTGAGGAGGGCGGCGTGGGCGGCATCGTAGTTCTGATCGGCGAGCTCCAGGGCGGCGCGGTTGAGCCAACCTTGGCGCAGAGTTGGATCGAGTTGCAGGGCGCGATCGAGATCCTTTTTCCCTAGCGCGAGCTCGCCGAGCAGGAAGAACACGTCGCTGCGCAACAGGCGCGTCTTCGCATCTTTGGGGTGCTTCTTGATCTGGCGGTCGAGCAGGGCGCGCGCCTCTTCGGCCCGACCTTGGTCGAGCAGGGTTTGGGCGGCGGATGGCACAGCGGGGGGTGGCTGCGCGCCTTGCGCCCAGGCCACCGCGGTGAAACCGAGAGAGGCGATGGCGCAAGAGGTGGCGCAATAGATGGCGCAGCGCAGCGCCGGCTTGAGAAGTTGGGCGGACGGGATAGTCAGTTTCATCGCGCCGATGATCTCATCAAAGGCGGTCGGCTACAATGAGCCGCCATGGCTACTCAAACCCCCACCCCGCGTGAGATCTCCCGGCCCCTGTCGCGATGGGTGATTGGGCAGGAGCGGGCGGTTCGGGAGATGTCGATTGCCTTGGCCAAGCATCTGGCCGGGTTGTCGACGGGCAACATCTTGATGATCGGCTCTTCGGGAAGCGGCAAGACGACCTTGATGCGGGCGGTCGAGAAGTACTTGGCTTCGCAAGAGGAGCTGGCTCGGCGGTCGACGGTGGTTCGCTTGCATGCCAACCTCTTGGCGGAACATGCGGTGGGGGGGCGGGCGGGGGAGGTGGTGATTCTGCGCCTGTTGGAGAAGGCTCGCGAGCAGCTGGGGGCGGATACGCCGCTCAAGACCCTACTGCGCCGGGCGGCTTCAGGAATTGCCTTTGTCGATGAAGTGGACAAGATTCGCGCCCGTGTCGGTGAGCAGGCCAATGTGGCGGGGATTCGGGCTCAGGAGGCGCTCTTGACCTTGATTGAGAACGAATCGGTGCCGATCGATCTGCCTCAGTGGGCCGGTGGCGGGCGAGCGCGAGTGGATTCGCGGCGCATTCTTTTTGTCTGCGCCGGAGCCTTCGAGGGGCTCTATGATTCGGTCTACGATCGGGTCACCATCGGTAGCGATCGCGGAGCCTTGCAGCCGATGACCGTGGTGCAAGGGAGCGAGGTGCGACAGGAGTTGAAGTTTGACCTGCGCGACTGGCTGCGCAACGAGGATCTCTTCGACTACGGAATGACCCCGCAGTTTCTCTCGCGCTTCGACGCGGTGGTGCTGCTGGAGAGTCTGGGCGAGGACGAGCTGGTGCGGATTTTCCTCGAGGCTCCCGATTCGAGTTACCGCGAAGCCAAGGCCTACTTCGATAGCCACGGAGTTCACTTGGCTTTGTCCCCGGCGGCGGTGCGGCGCATTGCCGCTGAAGCGGCACGCCAGCCGCGGTTGGGTGCCCGTGCGCTCAAGGAGGTCTTTCGGCGGGTGATATGCGACTATGAGTACGATCCCGCCTCGATCACCACGGGCTCGGACGGTGCCCTGCTGATCGATGAGCCCGAGGTGGTCGCGGTGCTCGGCGCGGGCAGCTAACTGCGCAGGGCCCGCTGGGC
>QIHU01000710.1 GCA_003231035.1 Acidobacteriota bacterium | reverse complement strand
GAGCAAGCTCGCCGACTACGGCGTTGCGACCTTCCACCTGACCAAGGAGGAACTGCGCCGGGACTTCGAGCGTGGCTGAAGGTATCGGCTTTCGCCTCAAGGCACCTCCTACCCGGAGGTGGCTCGCCAAGTGGCCCGAGTCACCAGCAAGGTTGAGCTGAAGACCGGCAATACTCCAACGCTCTACGTCGATGCTAGCGGTGTCGGCCAGCCAGTCGCCGACCTCATCGAGGCTGAAGGCCTTGGCGGCGAGTTCACTGCCGTGTACTTCACGCACGGCGATCAACGCAAGGCAGAACACAAGAAGGTCACCCTAGGCAAGGCTCATTTGGTGTCGCGATTGCAGGTTCTGCTGCAGTGTGGCCGCATCCACCTACCGCGGACGGCCGAAGCAGAAGCGCTGGCGAAGGAGCTGCTGGATTACGAGATTCAAGTTGACGAGAACGCCAACGACAAGTACGGCGCGTTCAAGGTCGGCACGCACGACGACCTGGTTACCGCACTTGGCCTGGCGGTCCAGGTGGATCACGGACACCGAATCGGGTCGGCGCATCTGTGGTGAGAGCAGCGAGGTTCACCAAGGCCTTCGGCCTACAGGCAAGCAGAGCCTCAGCCGCGACTCTCAGCGAGTCATCGGCCTTGCCTGGAACCCTAGATCGTAGTCCAGTGGTCGGTTAGAGCCATAGGAGTGGAACCTGTGCCGGAGGCATGAGTATTTGACCTCATGACCTGCTGTGTTAGCATCACAGCAACTCAGCAGAAGAAGTCATATGGCTAAATGCCCATGGGGTCGGTCTGGCGGCCGAGCACCTGGTGAACGGTGGTAGCGAGACGATGCAGGAGGTTTGCGGTGCTTGTCGAGTCAGGCGATCAGTGTGTGCGACACAGGGCGCCCTTGGCCTGTACATCGCCTGGGAAGCAAAGAGGGCTACCTGAGGGCAAGAGCGGTGTCGAGGATGAATGGCGGGGGAGTGAAGCTACTTGCGAGTATCGGGCTTCTGGGGAGTGCCAGAGATGATCGTGAAGCTCTCCGCATTGGTTGACTCAGCGCAACTACTTGTCGAAGTGAGTGATACCTGTTCTGTGAGCGCGCTCTCAGCACAGAGCGACACCGCAACCAAAGAAGTCTCGGGCGCGCACTCTCCACGACGGAACCCAAACCAAGCTGGAGCACGCCGCTCCCAGGTGAACTGTGCCTCTTGACGAGACAGCCTCCCATGTGTGGTACCTGTTCTGTTGCTACTTGTCGAAGTGAATGGTGCCTGCTCTGGTATCTTTTCGAGACGCGGAACACCGTGTGCCGCCGAGCAGAACCATGCGATCTCGAACCGAGCGTTCCACAGCCGACGCACCGCCGCCCTCGGGCCTCGATCTATTTCTCCTGATCCCGATCCTCGCTCTGGTGGTCCTCGGCGCGCTGGCCATGGGCAGCATCTCCGAGGCCCATGGCGCGGACCTCGCCCTCCGCCTTCGCCAAGCGCTCCTGGCCCTGGTCGGTTTGCTGATCCTGCGCGCCGTCGCCAGCGGCAGGTTCTCCTCCGTTCTCGGGCAGGCTTCTCTGCTGTACGTGGGCGGTTGTGTCTTGCTGGTGATCGCCGCGGCCCTGCAAGCCTACGAACGAGCGGAAACGAGTTTTCTCGCCAGCTCGTACTCGTCAGCCCTGCCGCTGGGAGTCCTCTGCCTGCTGGGCTCACTGTGCGCCAGGTTGCAAGACCTCCGAGAGAGGCCCCTGGTCGTCGAGATCCTCCTGGCCGTCTTCCCGGTCGGCCTGATGCTCCTCGGCGAAACGCCCCAGAGCTGGGCGGGCGCCTACCTGGTGGTCGTGGTCAGCCTCTGGTTCCTCCACGGCCTACGGCTGCGGTTCTTCGTGCTGCTGATCGCCTTCAGCGTCTTCGTCGGCATCTTCAGCGCACTGGCCGCCCCATACCGCCGAGCGCCGCTCCTGAGCTTCCTGGACCCGGAGAGCGACCTCATGGGACACGGATTTCAGGTGTTCCAGTCTCTGATCGCAGTCGGTAGCGGCGGTTGGCTCGGGGAAGGACTCCACGGAGGAGTGCAACGCTACTTCTTTCTCCCGAACCTGCACTCCGATTTTCTCTTCTCGCACCTGGCCGAGGAGCTCGGATTCGTTGGCTCGGTGGCGATCTTCGCTCTGTTCGGAACCATCGTGTGGAGAGGCTTGCGGCTCTCCCGTCGGTTGCAGAGCCCCGTCCATTCCTGCTGGGCGATGGCCCTGACGCTCTTCCTTTGGGTCCGCTTCCTGGCGCATGTGGCGGTCTGCACGGCGCTGCTCCCGGTCGCGGCGCACAGCCTGCCGTTCGTGAGCTACGGCAGCGCCTCGGTCCTGGCCGACATGGCAGCCGCGGGGATCCTCCTGAACCTGTCCCGCCTCTCCGGTGAGCACGGGAGCTTGACCTCCGCCACCGTCTGGGCTTCCCGGCTGAGAGGGCGAGCGAAGACCCTCGCTTCGGGGTTCGACCGACCGCGATGGGACGCTCTTCTGCGTCGCACGGAGTTCTTCGTGTCGCTTCTCGCCGGTCTCATGACACTCATCCTGGTGGCGAAAGGTGTCCTCTGGTGGCTGCTGCAGTGAGTTTCGACAGATTCCGTACTCTGCTTCTCCTGCTTTTCTGGGGAGCAGCGACCGTGATGCTCCTGGCCCGCTTGTACCAGTTGCAAATCGTGAAGCACGAGCGCTACGCGGAGATCAAGGAGGACCAGTCCGTACGGGCCGAGACGATCGAGAGCTGGCGCGGGCGAATTCTCGATCGCAGCGGCGAGGTCCTCGCCCGAGATGCCGAGGGTATTTCGGTCTGGACCGGTAGGTCCATGATCGATTCTCTCGAGGAGTTCTCGGACGAGACGGAAGAGCTGCTAGGTACGACGGCGGAAGAGCTGCGGGAGCTGGCCGCTGACCGGCACTTCGTATGGGTCAAGCGGCAGCTGCCTCGGTCCGCGGAGGAAGAGCTGGAACAGCTCTGGGGCATCGAAGTGGAGCGAGTCGCCGTACGCGAGTACCCGCTTCGTCAACTCGCCGCCCAGGTAGTCGGCTTCACCAGCCTCGACCACGTCGGTCTCGAAGGGCTGGAGTACTCCTTCGACAGTCTGCTGACCGGAGAGGACGGGAAGCGACGTTTCCTCCGGGGAGCCAACAGCGTCGTCGCCGACTCGATGGCGAGCGAGATCCTCCCGGCGCGGGACGGAAAAGAGATGATTCTGACTCTCGACCACCGCCTTCAGGCGGGAGTCGAGGAGGAGATCGCCTTCGAGCTCGCCGACTCCGGCGCTTCTAAGGCAACGGTGTTGATCTCCCACTCGGGAACCGGCGAGATCCTCGCGCTGGCCAACTATCCGACCTTCGACCCGAACGAGATCACGAGCTACACACAGGAGCGCCTCTCCAGCAACTTCGCGACTCGGGAGGAGCTGCGGTGCGGCCCCATGGCGGAGCTCGTCGACTTCGCTTTGGAGATCGACAGAACGGGCCAACTGGAAGCCGAGACCGTCGCGCATCTTCGCCTGGTCCTGAGAAACCCGTCCCGGGCCGGCACTCCGCGCGACACGGATTCTTCCGCTCGGTGGGGGCGCCTCGGATTCGGCTCAAAGACCGGCGTGGAGATTCCCGAGCGGAGCGGAGGTGTCGTGGAGGCCGGTGGCTCGATTCGGTACCTCTGCACTCCGGCCCAGATCGCCCGCATGTTGGGAGTCTTCGCCAACGGTGGATGGCTGCGACCGCTGTCGCTGGTTCGAAGCCCCGGCGACCTCGGCAGAGAGAGGCCGCGACACAGCCACGCCATCTTCAGCGGCGTGGCTGAGGTCGTCACCGAGATGTTGATCGAGGAGAGGCAGGACGGTTGGCTCGTCCCGATGTTGGGCGATTCGCGCGTCGGCCTCCTCCAGTGGCAGTCGGTTTCGGAAGAGTCCGAGGGCGAGTCCTGGACGGTCACCGCCGGCTTTCTCGACCAAGGCTCGGCGGCCGAGGCCAATCTCGTGGTCGTGGTGGCGGTCTCGCCGGAAGCGGCGACCGAGGGTACGGCCAACACCGAAGCCGCGAAGCTCAGCCGCCGGATTTGGCAGCGGGTGACCTACCAGGGGCTTCGCTACCTCGAGTTCACGAGAGTGGCGGACCCGCGGTAGGCGAGGCGCACTCTTCGAGCCGGCAGGAACGCAAAGCCGGACAGCGAAGTGACTTCTATGAGTCGGTCGCCCTAGTCAAGTGTGTTTATCGTCTTTGTGCCCTTCTATGAGTCGGTCGCCCTAGTCAAGTGTGTTTATCGTCTTTGTGCCTTCTTTCTCCTGCACCCAGCAGTGATTCGCGATTCGCTGTAGGTATGGCCCAGACCGGGGGACTGGCTTCTATTCGCACTCGTTTGGGTCCTTGGTTGGACCGGTGCATGTTGAGCATTCGTCCAAAGAAAATTGGGCGCTCCCATCTGACACGCGGAGTCGATGCTCCAAGACACTCGCGGAGTCACCCAAGCTTTGTTCCTCGTCCTGTGGCAATCCTAGCTACTCTCCTTGATCTTGTTCTAGGCAGATTGGGGGAAGGGGCGGAACTCTTCTCCGGTCACCCAGATTCGGTGGAGAACGATGGCGATTTTGCGCGCTAGAGCCACGACAGCTTTGTGTTTGCCCGCTCTTTCGGCAAGTTTCCTGGCCCACCGAATCAGTGCCGAATCCTTCTTGGTGTGCAAGG
>QIHU01000405.1 GCA_003231035.1 Acidobacteriota bacterium | reverse complement strand
ACTTCGCCACCCAAGGCGTCTTCATGGGCATCGGCCACCGGCCGAACACCGAACTTTTCCAGGGCAAGCTCGACATGAACGAGGTCGGCTACCTCGAGGTCCGCGAGCCCTCGACCGCCACCAACATCGAGGGAGTTTTCGCCTGCGGTGACGCCATGGATCCCTCCTACCGGCAAGCGGTCACCGCGGCGGGCAGCGGCTGCAAGGCGGCGATGGACGCCGAACGCTGGCTCGAGAGTCAAGAGTAATGGCGCGCCGCGCGACCACCCTGGGGGCACTCAAGGGGGAGGGCTACCAGTCGCGGTCGATCAAAGAGGAGATCCGAGCCAACTTGCGGGCCAAGCTGGCCGCCGGAGAAAAACTCTTCCCGGGAGTGCTGGGCTACGACCGCACGGTGATCCCCGACCTCACCAACGCCCTGCTTGCCCGCCACGACTTCATCCTGCTCGGCCTACGCGGCCAGGCGAAGACGCGGCTGCTGCGCGCGCTGGTCGAACTGCTCGACGAGGCGTTGCCGGTGCTGGCCGGATGCGAACTCAACGACGACCCCTTGGCACCGGTCTCGACCGTTGGCCAGCGTCTCGTCGCCGAGGCTGGCGACGAGGCGCCGATCGAGTGGTTGACGCCCAACCAGCGCTACCACGAGAAGCTGGCCACGCCGGACGTCTCGATCGCCGACCTACTCGGCGATATCGACCCGATCAAAGCGGCGACCCGCAAGCTCACCTTCGCCGACCCCGAGGTGATCCACTTCGGTATCGTGCCGAGAACCAACCGGGGAATCTTCGCGATCAACGAGCTGCCCGACCTCTCGCCCCGCATCCAGGTCGGTCTGTTCAACATCCTCGAAGAGCGCGACCTTCAAATTCGCGGCTTCCCGGTGCGCATCCCGCTCGACCTCCTACTGGTCTTCTCGGCCAACCCCGAGGACTACACCAACCGCGGCTCGATCGTCACTCCGCTCAAGGATCGCATCGCCTCGCAGATTCGCACCCACTATCCCGACGAGGTCGAAACCTCGATCGAGATCACCCGCCAAGAGGCCTGGACCGAGCGGGGCGCGGACTCGGCCGGCTATGAGATCACCGAGGACTTCCGTCTACTGATCGAAGAGATCAGTTTGGCGGCCCGCGAAAGCGATCTGATCGACCACTCTTCGGGGGTCAGTGCCCGGGTCGCTATCTCCGCCCTCGAACTGCTCGCCTCGAACTTGGAGCGCCGCTGTTTGACCACCGGCGACGACCCGGTTTTCCCGCGCCTCTGCGACTTACAGATGCTTCTGCCGGCGATTACCGGCAAGGTCGAGATGGTCTACGAAGGCGAGCAGCAAGGGGCCGAGGTGGTCACCCGCGGATTGATCGGCGATGCGGTGCGCAAGATCTTCGATAGCCGCTTCCCGGCGGTCGGCAAAGAGCTGGGCAGCGGCGGCGAAGAGGACACCGGACCCTACGCCGCCATCGTCGCCTGGTTCGCCGAAGGCAACCATCTTTCGCTCTCCGACACCCAGCCCTTCGCCGAGTATGAGAGCGCTCTGGCCCGGGTCCCCGGCCTTCTCGACCTCGCCGCCGCCCACTGCGCGCAGCGACGCCCCGATGCGTTGACTCTGGGCGCCGAGATGATCCTCGAAGGGCTACACCAGCACTTAAAGCTGGCGCGGGAGGATCTCGATAGCCAAGTCAGCTACAAAGAGGTGGTCAAGTTCCAACTCCTCAGACCCCGCCGTGCCCCGCGTCGCACGGACGACCCTGGCGTCAACTGAGGAGCACCCGGCAGTCGTGCGACACCGTTACCGCTATCTAGACCCGGCCCTGCTGCGCGGCCTGCTCGCCGGACACCAACTGCAACGCCTCTTCCAGCAGCTGGTTCTGGCGGCCGGGGGCGACGCCGAAGAGGCGATGGAGTGGATGCGACAACTCCAGCGCCGCGGCCACATTCACCAGAGCGTCGACCTCGAAGCCTTCTTCGAAGCCCTTGAAGAACAGCGGTTGATCGGCCCCGACGGCGAAGGCGGCCTGGCTTTGACCTCCACCGGCGAGCGACGAATCCGGCGCGGCGCCTTCGAGGAACTCTTCTCCAGCCTGCGCCGTGGCGGCCCCGGCTACCATCCGGTGCGCAGTGCCGGCGAAGGTAGCGAACGGCTGCCCGAGACCCGCCCCTACCGCTTCGGCGATGAGTTGCACCACCTGGATGGACCGCGCTCCCTACAAAACGCCCTCAAACGCACCCACGGACGCTTGCAGCTGCGCGAAGAGGATCTCGAAATCCACGAAACCGAGCACCTCACCGCCTGCGCAACAGTTCTAGCGATCGACATCAGCCACTCGATGATCCTTTACGGCGAAGACCGCATCACCCCGGCCAAGAAGGTCGCCCTTGCCCTGACCGAGTTGATCACCACCCGTTACCCCAAAGATCACATCTCGGTGCTGCTTTTCGGCGACCGCGCCGAACAAGTCGACCTCTCCGCCCTGCCCTACATCGAAGCCGGCCCGTACCACACCAACACCCGCGAAGCGTTGCAACTAGCCCGCGGCCTCCTCTCGCGCCAGAAGCAACCCAACAAGCAGATCTTCCTGATCACCGACGGCAAACCCTCCGCCATCACCCAGGGCGGTGAGGTCTACAAGAACCCCTTCGGCCTCGATATGCGCATCGTCAACCTGACCCTGGAAGAGGCCGACCAGTGCCGCCGCCAGAAAGTGGTGATCACCACCTTCATGCTCGCCACCGACCCCACCCTGACCGACTTCGTCGAGAAACTAACCCGCACCAACCGTGGCCGCGCCTACTACGCCGATCCCTACAACCTGGGAGAGTTCATCCTCGCCGACTACATCAAGAATCGGCGACGGCGGGTGCGGTGAGCCGGATCACGTAGCCGGCTAGCAAGGCTGGCGCCAGAGTCGGCGGCAACGCACCGAACAGTTGCAGCACCACCGGATAGTCGTAGATCCCGGTCGCACCTTCCGCGGCGAGGATCGCGGCGGCGGCGAGCGCCACCATGCTCAGCTCCCAGCCTGCCCGGCGGCGTGACGAAGGGCTGGCGACTTGGAAACGGCCATAGGCCAGCTGCAGAGCCACAATTTGTAAAGGTAAAGCGAGAAGCAACGTGTGATGCCAGACCAGCGGGCTAGTGGCCAGCGCCGCGGCCAGAGCGAGGCACAGGAGCTGAAGGCGACCGAGAGGGCGCCAGCGAGCGACCACCACGACCGCTACCGCCAGCGCCACCGTAACCCAGATCGCGTGCACGCGCAGTCCCAGTAGATGCACAATCCGATGCGGAGAGACCGAACGCGAAACCAGATCCCCCGCTGCCAGGGTGCGCAAATCGTCGAGGTAGGGGAAGGCCAGAACCAACCCGGCGGCCACCGTCATGGCCACCGAGGCGGCAATCCAGTGCCGGTGCCCCTTCGCAACCGGGCGATGCGCCAGCAGAGCCAGCACGGCGCCAGGGGCCAACGGCTTGAGGGCGATGCTCGCTCCCAGGACAAGGCCCGAGGTCAGCGGCGCGCGGCGCCAGATCAAGAGGGCGAAGATCAGCATGCCGGCCACGGCCAGCGACAGGTTCCCCCAAAGCACCCCAAAGCGAACCGCCGGGGCCACCAGCAGGAATAGCCCGCCGCCGAGCAGCCGCAGGCGCCAGGGCCCCGGCAACCAAGCCATCGAACACCACAAGGCCAGCGCCAGGCCCAGCAAGTTGGCGCCACGCAGAGCCCCTAGCACCGGCCTCTCCCCAACCTGTTCGACGGCCCAGCTTCCGGCTATGGCGAAGACCGGAGGATAAGCGTAGGAGGTCTCGAAGTAAGGGCTTTGCCCGGCAGCGATCCGTTCGAAGGCGGTGAAATAGCTGCGTTCGTCAAGGTGCGGCGAAGGATCGCTCAGCGGCCCCCACCAGCGCAGCAGCATCACCAGTGCCAAGGCGGCGATCGCCGCGAGGTGGGCGGCGGTCGACCGCCGCCGCCACCCCTCGAAGTTCCCTTCGAGCTCCGCCGCCACGTCCGCGATTCCAGCAGTCGTGGCCGACGAGCCGGACCCGGCGCCTACGGCAGATCTCCACCGACCACCCGCTTGAGCAGCGTCCCCGCCTCCAGTCTCTGCTCAGTGGTGACCCCGTTGAGGATCGCCAAGCGGTCCAGTTCGATGGTCGACGGCCACTGGCCATCAAACTCGCTCAAGCTCATCGCACGGGGAATCTTGATGCGGCGCGGACGTTGAGGTATTTGGGATCGTGCAGGGTCTCAAAGGTGCCGGCCGCTCGGTTGATCGCCCGGTCGTAGTTGGACCAGCGATTGTCCTGGCTGTAGCCCAACATCTGAAAGACCTGACCGCCGTAGCCGAAAAAGCCGGCGATTCCGCGCAGACCAGGCGGCTTCTGCCCTTGGGCATTGGTTTCGGTCAAGGTTCTGAAATTGAAGAAGTTGTTGCTCGATGTTCTGCTGGCTGAAGAATTTCGTCGCCGCCGCCGTCGGGTCGTCCCCCTGCGCCAGCTGCAAGACGACGATCGCATCTTTCTCTGGGCTGATCGCGCCCACCGCCTGGCGTTGGTTGACGGTACGCCAACCGGGCGGGAAGGTGAGTTTGAAGCGCATTTCCGGCTGGTAGAAGACATTCTCCTTAAAGAAACCTTGCCGCGGATCGGCGCCAAAGGTCAGGTTGTCGACTTGTCCCAGGAAGAGGTCGCGCCGAATTTCGCCACCGTGCGCCTCGGGCGGCATGGCGGCGACGGCTTGCTGGATGCGCGCCACCCGGTTCTCGGGTGCTGGGTGGGTTGCGGCCCAGCCCGGGACTCGGCCGGCCCCCTGTGACCCGCTAACCCGCCCTAGGGTGGTGAAGACGTTGTCCATCTCCCGCGGGTCATAGCCCCCGCGTGCCAGGTAGCGCAGTCCCAGATCATCGGCCTCGCGCTCATGGTCGCGGCTGAACTTGAGGAACATCAGCCCCAGTCCCTGCTGCGCCAGTTGGCCGAACTGGCGAAACTCAGGGCTGGCGACCATGCCGACCACGAACCCGACCTGCGCCAGCTGCTGCTTGCTCATCTGCTCCACCCCGTGACGACCGGTGACGTGGCCGATCTCGTGGCCCAGCACCGAAATCAGTTCGGCCTCGGAGTTCATATGGCTCAAGATGCCGCGAGTGATGTAGATAAATCCACCCGGCAAGGCGAAGGCGTTGACGACCGGGTCGTCGATGACGGTGAAAGCCCAGGGCAGATGTGGCCGCTCGGAGGCCGCGGCCAGCTCTAGACCGAGGTCGGAGACGTACTCTTGCAGCTCCTCGTCCGGGTAGACGCCCATTTGCGCCTGGATCTGCTGATGGGCCTCCCTGCCCATCTGAATCTCCTGCGCCTCGCTGATCAAAGTCAGTTGGCGTTTTCCTGTCGCCGGGTTCACCGAGCAACCGGTCGCCGCGCTCAGTAGGAAGGTGAGGCTAGCGGCGGTGACCGCATAGCGCAAGATCGCGCGCCGGGAGGTTGCGAAAAAGAACAAAGGGGATCGGATACTCACCACGGGTCCTCCTATGGGAACGGAATCGGAAATGCGAATGCCCCCCACGATACCGGACTCCATCCATTCTTGGGTAAGCGAACCCTTCCTCGGCCCTCATCCGTAGCTACCCGTGGGAAGCGAAGAACCCCACTGAGAGCCCTTCTGAAGGCTATGGCCTGCGTCCTGGACGAACCTCCGTCGACGTCCGGCTGGGGCTTCCCGCCGGACTCGCCTTCGAGGCCGACCTCGGCGTCGGCGCCGGCCTGATTTGGCACGGCGAAGGCGAGGGACGGGTCGAGGTCGACACGGGGGTCGGCGACACCTTCATCAAGCTGAAGTAACCTGCCCACGTTGCGGCCAGCGGCCGGTTGAGGGATCATCCACCGATGGCTGCTGAAGTCTCCATTCCCGAGCCTTTCCACCGCCTGCGTCGGCGATTCTTTCGCCTCGCCTCGCTCAATCTGTTGGCCAACCTGACGGTGCCCATGACCGGGTTGGTCGACATCGCGATGCTCGGCCACTTGGATGAGATCCGCTTTCTCGCCGGAGTCGCCCTGGGCGCTTTGATCTTCGAAACCGCCTACTTCACCCTCGG
>QIHU01000433.1 GCA_003231035.1 Acidobacteriota bacterium | reverse complement strand
GGCTTTGGTTACGCCGATCTCGAGGCCAAGAAGAAGGTGACGACCGAGACTCTGTTCGCTATCGGCTCGTCGACCAAAGCCTTCACCGCGACCCTGGTCGGCACCTTGGTGGACGAGGGCAAGATGAGCTGGGACGATCCGGTGACCCGCCATCTGCCGGAGTTCCAGCTGGCGATCGAGAGCGACGATCCCAAGGCGGTGGTCAACCTGCGGGATCTGCTGGCCCATCGCACCGGGTTTACCCGTATGGGGCTGTTGTGGGTCAACGGCGTGGCGACTCGCCAAGAGATGTTGAAGCTGGCCACCGGTGCTGAGCCCTGGACCGGTTTTCGCGAGAAGTTCAACTACAACAACGTGACCTTTACCGCCGCCGCCGCCGCCGCCGAGGCGGCGAGTGGGAAGAGTTGGGAGAAGCTAGTCACAAGGCGGCTGCTGAAGCCCTTGGGGATGACCAACTCAACCCTGTCCATCGCCGAGGCGCGGAAGGATCCACGGCTTTCTCTGGGCTATCGCTGGAACACCGAAACCGAGGACTTCGAGCACCTACCGATGCGCAACCTGCCGGCGATCGCTCCGGCCGGAGCGATCAACTCGAATGTGGTGGACATGGCGCAGTGGCTGCGCCTTCAGCTCGGCCGCGGAGAGGTGGACGGTGAACGGTTGATCAGCGAGGAGCAGCTGCGAGAGACCTGGACGGCGCAGATTAATATTGCCGAGGGCATTGACTACGGCCTCGGCTGGATGCGCCGCGAGTGGGAGGGGCAGCCGGTGATCGAACACGGAGGCAATATCGACGGTTTCAGCGCTCAAGTCGCGTTGCTGCCGGAATCGAATCTCGGTTTCGTGCTGCTGACCAACGTGTCGGCAACCGCACTGCAAGGCTATTCGATCAATGCGGTGTGGGACGCCCTGGAGGGTGAGGTCGTCCAGCCTGCCGCCCAGGCGGAGGGCACCGGCGAGGGCGCAAGCGATCCCTTCGCGGACCTTGTCGGCACCTACGTGGGCAGTTTTGCGCACTTCACAGGGCAGGATTTTGAGGTCCTCGTCAAGAATGGCAAGCTCGCGGTGGACGTGCCAGGCCAGATGGTCTACGAACTTAAGGAGCCCAACGAACAAGGCCGGCGCCCCTTTGCTCTAACCGACACCATCGCTATCTCTTTCGACCGCGATCCGGCGGGCAAGATCGTCGCGCTGCGCATGCATCAGAGTGGGTTGGACTTTGAGTTGCCGCGCAAAGGGATCGAGGTCAAGCCGGAGATCGATCCAGCATCGCTCGATTCCTTCTTGGGCACCTACGCTTCCGAAGAGAAAGGCATCTCGGGCAAGGTGTTGATCCAGAATCAACGGCTGGCGGTCGATGTGCCAGACCAGATGGTCTATGAACTCTATCCGCCGGACGACGAGGGCAAGCGGTATTTCCGAGTGACCGACAAGATCGCCGTACGCTTCGTGGAAGATGCGGAGGGTCGGGTGGACCATCTGCTGATGTATCAGGGTGGCACCGAAGTGAAGATGATGCGAGAGGCAGGCGAAGCTGAGAAGGCTCTGCCGACCCTCGATCAGCTGGCCACATTGCGCCACACGGCACAGCGCCAAGCGGTCTTTCAAGGTCCCGGGGCGCTACGGCTCAAGGGAAAGATCCGCATGGCGCAAGCCGGGGTGAGCGGCACCTTGATGTGGCTCAGTTCCGGGTTGGAGGACTTTTACGCGGAGACAGACTTCGGTCGCTTCGGCCGGATGGAGCAAGCCGTGCATGGAGGTCGATCCTGGGAGAATTCGACCTTCCGTTCGTTTCAGGAGTTTTCCGGCAAGTACCTCGAGCAAGCGAAACTGTCCCACCCGGCCTCTTTGCTCGGCGACTGGCGCGAGTTTTATGACCAGGTGAAAGTCTTGCGTCGGAGCGAGCTGGACGGCAAGGAGGTCTATCTGGTGCAGATTCAGCGCGGTGAACTCCCCGCGGGCAAGCTCTATGTCGACACCACCACGGGCGACATCCTCAAGTCCGAGTTAATCGTACTCGATCCGAGTATGGGTCTGGCTCTGCCGATGGAGACGTTGTTCGAAGACTACCGGGAAGTGGGTGGACTGCGCATTCCGTTCCGCATCATCAGTAGCACCGACGCCACCGGTCGCCAGATTGTGGAGTTTGAGACCGCGGAAGTGGGAGTCGAGGTACCGGAAGGGACGTTTGTGCTGAGCCCCGAGGGCGAGTAGGTGTGGCTGGCCTCGGTTCGGCTCTCTAGAAAGCCGGCCGCGAGAGCATGCCGCCGTCGACAGTGAGGGTCGTGCCGGTAATCCAGCGGGAGGCGGTCGAGGCGAGGAAGAGGCAGGCGTCGGCGACATCGTCGCCTTGGCCGAGCCGACCCAGCGGCACCGCGTCGAGCCAACGGGCGACGCCGTCGGGCCAGTCTCTCTCGATTCCTTCCTTCCAGATCAACCCGGGGGCAACGGCGTTGACGCGGATTCCGTGGCAACCCAGTTCCAGTGCCGCGGTTCGCGTATGCATCAGAACCCCGGCCTTGGCGCTGGCGTAATGCGCGTGCCCGGCGGCCGGGGCGAGCCCTTCGATCGAGGCGATGTTGACGATGGCGCCACCGTGCGCTTGTCCGATCATCATCTTGGCGACGGCGCGAGTGCACAAGTGAATGCTCTTCAGGTTGGTGTCGACGACGAGATCCCACTCCTCCTCGGCCATCTCGAGAAGTGGGCTCACCGGATAGACGCCGGCATTGTTGATCAGGATATCGATGCGACCGAAAGCGGCGACGGCCTCGTCGACTAGGCGGTCGACCTGTGAAGAGCGGGTGAGGTCCGCGCTCAGCGCCACGGCTCGCCTGCCGAGGCCGGTGATCGATTCGACGACCTCGTGGGCGCCCTCGGCGCTGGATCGGTAATGCACCGCGACGTCGGCTCCGGCCTCGGCCAAGCGGTGGGCGATGGCCGCACCGATGCCCCGGCCACCACCGGTGACCAGTGCGACCTTCCCCGCCAGATTGAGGAGTTTGCCAACAGGTACCGGGGACATGCTCTCTACAGTCCCAGAATGCCCGTTTGGCCGTGAAAGAAGATTCCCGCCAGCGCTCCGGTGAGTAGCGTGGCGAGGGTCGCGGCGGCCAGGGCACGTATCGCTAGCGCGGCCAGCTCGTCGCGCCTTTGAGGTGCCAATGCCCCGAAACCGCCGACCGCGATGCCCATGCCGGCGACGTGCGCGAAGCCGCACAGCGCGTAGGAGATGATCACCACCGTGCGCGGCGAAACCTCACCGCGACCGGCCAAGGCTCCGAGTTCTTGGTAGCTGACCACCTCGGTCAGCACCAAGCGCTGCCCTAGGAGCCTGCCCGCCTCGGCGAGATCGGCCCCTTCGATGCCGAGCAACCAGGCCGCCGGTCTAAACAGCCAACCGAGCAGCCCAGCGAGGGTCAAGGGTTCGGCGCTCGCGAAGAAGATTCCGCCGAGTTTGCCCAGAGCGAGGTCGAAGAGGCCCACCATGCCGAGCACCGCGATCAGGATCGTGGTGATGCCTGCCGCCACTTTGAGACCATCCCAGCCTCCCGCCGCCAACGCGCCCATGACGCTGGAGTGTTTCTCTTCGCGTGCCATCTTGGGCACTTCGCCCAGAGTCTCGGGTTGAGCGGTCTCGGGCAGGATCAGCTTGGCCACCAGCACCGCGCAGGGAATCGACAACAGCGACGCGGAGAGCAGGTGGCCGGCGATCTGGGGGAAGGCTTGACGCAGGAAAAGGACGTAGATGGCGAGGGTGGTCGAAGCGACGGTCGACAAGTTTGTCGCCAGGACGGTGAGCAGTTCCGAGCGGGTCATGGTCGCCAGGTATGGGCGCACCGCCGCCGCCGTCTCGACGCCGAAAAAGAGGTGGATCGAGCCGCTCAGTGCTTCGGCTCCCGAGAGGTGGAGAGTCTTGTGGAAGATCCGACCGAAGAAGCGCACCACCGGCTCGATGATGTTGAGGTGGTGCAACACCGCCATGACGGAGGCAAAGAAGATCACCGCCGGCAGCACTTGCGCGGCCAGGACGAAGCCGATCGAAGGCTCCCCGGTGGCGGTCGCCCCTCCCGGCGAGAGGGCCAGCGGACCGAGGAGGAAGGTGGCCCCCCGAGTGCTGCTGGCCAGGAGGAGGAGGACGAGATCGTTGAGCGACAGCAAGATCCTCCGGGAGAGTGGAAAGAGAAAGACGACGGCCCCCAGAGCGAAGGTCAAGGCGGTAGAGCCGAGGACCGTGCGCCAAGGAATCGGCCGCCGGCAGCCCCCGATCACCCAGGCCACCAGGCACAGCACCACCCAGCCCAGTAGTGAAATGAGGTTGAGGTGGCTCATGGTCTCTCCGGCGATGG
>QIHU01000066.1 GCA_003231035.1 Acidobacteriota bacterium | reverse complement strand
GCTACTTACCGAACCCAGGGATGCTGGTCGAGGTCACCTGCCGCACCTTGCAGAGCCGCTACCTGCTACGCCCCGGAAAACAACTGAACGAAATTTTCATCGGCTGCTTGGCCAAGGCGCGGGAACTCTACCCGGTCAAGATCCACGCCGTCGTGGCGGCCTCCAATCACTACCACCTGCTGGTTTCGCCGGCGACTAGCGAACAGCTGGCGAATTTCATGCGGCACTTCAACACCAATCTATCGAAAGAGGCGGGTGGATTGCATGGCTGGTCCGGGACGATTTTCAATCGTCGCTACCAGGCCATTCCGGTGGTCGATGAAGAAGGTGCGCAGATCGCTCGGCTGCGCTACCTGCTGAGTCAGGGCTATGCTTCATACTGCACCTCGTTCATGCTTGGTTGACTCTGGTTTTCAAGAAAGTCGCTCCGAAAACGATTTCGGACCTCTTCAGGTGTGGCGTCTGTGCCGTTCGTCGGGTCTTGATATAGGCGAAGTTGGTCGCCGTAGTGCAGTGAATGCAGAAGACCTTTGCGCTCCCATCGCCTGATGGTCATCCATGCAACGTGCAGCTTTTTGGCCAGTTCCTTTGCCGAGAGGTATCCCCGATCTCGAAGGCGTTGGTACCTGCTCTTGATGGCGTTGGCTTTGCGGAGATGGCCGATCTTGGTAGCGGTGAAGCTGAGGCTTCTTGTTGGCGTCAGCCCCCTCTCGTTGAGCAATTCAGCGACCTCCTTCTCGGTATGGTGATCGAGAAGCCGGTCGATCTCCCGGACGACTTTCGGATCCGTTTTGTAGAGCAGCGTCGAGGGTAAGGGAGCCTTCAAGCTCAGCGCTCTGGTAGCTCCACCTTTGAAACGGATCTGTGCCGTGATCTTGCGATCCTGGCGTTGCAGGGTGACGTCTTCGATGAGCAGCCGTACCATCCGTTTGCGTTCTCGAGCGGGGGTCAGTGGATCCTTCCAGAGCTGGGAGAAGTCGCTGACCAAAGATCGGATCTTCTCCTGGTGCTCGGCATCGAAGGGCTTGCGATCCTCGGCGAGGCGGCGCTCAAACTCTTCCTCGGCGGCGGTGAGGAGCTTGAGCTTCTCGTTCCATTCCACCTCCAGATTGGCTGCCACCAGTCGATTATTGGGATCGACTTGGAGGAAGCGCTGACGAGCCAGGTCCGCTTCATAGCGCGCTCGTTGCACTTGTTTTCGACGTAGCCTCTCGACCTGTTCGAAACGCTGTGCGAGTTCTTGCTGGACGCTCAGCGAGACCTCGATGGTCATTGGGCTCATGAGTTCGACGAGAAGCTTGCCGATCGCTTCATCAACCGTCTTTCCGTGGACGACCTGGCAGCTCGGCTCCTCTTTTCGAGTGCACACATAGCCTGGGACCAGTTCTTCCAGGCGCCAGTGGTAATGAACCCCCATCTTGCGGCCGCACTTGCCGCACACGACGAGCCCCTGCAGAAGCGCCGGGCCCTCTCTGGGCGGTCGGCGCCGGTCGGCTCCAATCGCCTGGGCATTCTCCGCCAGACGCCGCAGATTCTCCTCATGCTGCTGCTGGGAGATGTAACCCTCGTGGGCGTCGGGGATCCAGGCGCACCACTCCTGCGCGGGCCGTTTCCGGCACACGTAGCGCCCCTGCGGAGTTCTGTACTGGCGGGTCCTGCCGTAACAGTAAATGCCTGCGTAGCGGGGGTTGTGCAGCAGGCGTAGAACGGTGTCAACCGTGAGATCTTTCCACACCACCGGGGTCTTGTGCCGCCGTCCCCGAACCGGCGTTCGATGGGGAAACAGAATCATCTCTTTGCGAAAAGCCTTGGCGGTGCCCAAGGCCGAGCCGACGCGGGGGAAGGTGGCGAAGAGTGTCCGGATGGCCTCCTGCACCTGGGCATCGGGATCTAGGCCCACCCGCGACTGCTCGTCATAGACGAAGCCGATGGGCAGGGGGATGTTCAACTCCCCGCGCTTGGCCTTGCTCAAAAGGCCGCCCTGAAGACGTGCTCGCATGACATGCAACTCCGCCTCGGACATCGTTCCTTTCAAACCCAACAACAGCCGATCGTTGAAGTGGGCTGGGTTGTAGAGCCCATCTTCATCGAGGATCAGCGTGTCACTCAGAGCACAGATCTCGAGCAACCGGTGCCAGTCCGCCGAGTTGCGGGCCAGCCGCGAGACCTCCAGGCCCATCACCAACCCGGCATGTCCCAAGCCCACCTCGGTGACCAGCTTCTGGAAGCCGACTCGATCGGCCGTGGCTCCGGATTGTCCCTGGTCGGAATCGACCACAATGATCTGCTCTTCGCCCCAGCCGAGAGCGCGCGCCCGTTCGCTGAGAGCATACTGTCGGCGTGCGCTCTCGGTATGGTCGGTGACTTGGTGCAGCGTCGACTGCCGGATGTAGAGATAGGCACTGCGGGTCAGATGACATGCGGTCACCATGAGGTGAGGGTCGGACATGAATGAAGCTCCTTTCGGGTCACAATCAGTTGCGTGAGGATTCGCGTCAGCTCACCTGCCAGGCCCTGGGGCAGAAGGAGCGGCGCCTGGAGAGAACGGGCAGGCGCAGGCGTGACGGTGGGGGTGAGCAACGCCTGCACTCGTATCCAGCCCACCAAGCCCTGGCGCAGCAATACGCTGATGCCGAGCCGTGAACCGATCCCGGTCGACAGGACCTCTTGGCGCAGGTGCTCGTAGCGCTCAACCAGGATCTCGGAGTCGAGCATCTCGCTCGCTGGCTCCTCAGGCGTTTTTTTTTCTGCGGGCCAAAGCGCGCTCGAGGGTGCGCGGGTGGACCTTCTTCCCGAAGCGGGTCTGGACCAGCAGGACAAGGTCCTCGTTGCCCAGCGACGGAGCCTCGCTCCGAGCCAGCTCCAGCGCGTCGACAATCTCGGGCGTGAGCTTGTGGCCTGCTCGGGGGCCCCGTTTCTTGGGCACTAGGCCCACCAGGCCGTGCTGGTCGAACTGGTGCCGGGATTCGTAGAAGCAAGGGCGTGAGAAGCCGAAGTCGGCGGCGGCCCGGCTCACCGTCCCCTGTTCGACCCGGACTCGTCTCAGCATCTCGTACTTGACTTGGACCAGATCCTGAGGGTCGAAGAACTCGCTGCCATCGAACAGTTCCTCCGTAACCCTGCCAGGATTTGGGTTCAGACAGCCGCGTTGGCGCAGGCTTTCGCTCTTGTCGTTGCTCTTTTTCGTCATCGGTCTTCAGCCCCGAGTGGTGTGTAAATAGAATTATGCCGTATCTAAAACGCCATGTCAAGATTTTTCTTCGTGTGTTCATTCCCACACCCGAGAAATATACTATGAAATATGATCCCATCTGACGAGCTGGCCTGGGCGCATCTGCGAAATCCGGCATAGTTTTCTTTACATATCCGGCGTAATTCACTGAACACCCTCTTTCTTCTGAGGCGCTTCGGCAGGCGCCGGATTCGTCCAGCTCTCGATCAGGGAACTCAGGCGCAAGAGATCCTCGACCCGGAAATACGCCCGCCCGGCCGAGACCGCCAGGAAGGGCTCTTCCGCCGCCAGGTCGGTCCAGCCAACCGGCATGCTCTCCAGCCGGTCGTGATCGGCGTAGAAGTAGACGCGATCGCCACCGGTCCCCCGGATCCGGCGCTCAACCAGCCGGAACTCGCGTCCGTGAAGAGGGTGGAAGGGGTGAATCACCCGGAAGCGGGGACCGGATCCCGACGAATCCGTCGCTGAACCCGGTGCAGTTGTCGACTCTGTCCCATGGTGCGAAAGAAGGAGTCGCCTACTCCCCAGGTGATTGGCCTGGGGTCAATTCAGTCAAAGCGCTGCTGAGCGGTGAGCCGTTGGTCGGCGCCTGGTTCGACCGCACTCGGGAGTTCGCCGCTGGACAGCGGCGAAAACAACCAGCAGCGCGGAAGTTCTCTTCCCAAATGGAGGTGAGGCTCGAGCCGTTACCTTGCTGGCAGCATCTCGGCCTGCAACAGCGGCAGAACAGGGTACGCGACTTGATCGAAGAGATCGAACAGCAGACCCTAGCCATGCATGCTGAACGCGGCACCAAAGCGACTGGCCCACGCCGTGCTCGCAGGGTCCACCCTCACCACCGGCCGGGTCAAACCAAGAAATCGCCAGCACCGCGATTCCATGCCTGGAGCCTCCGCCAGCGGCGGCGGCTAGAGAGGGCCTACGCTGAGTTCGTAGCTGCCTATCGCCAAGCCGCCGAGTGTTGGTTAGCGGGTGATCGCAGTGCCACATTCCCAGATGGCAGCTTTCCGCCAGCACCGCCATTTGTGCGGCCTATCGAGTCTATGGCACCGGGATAGAGATGGCCGATCGACTACTTCTGAGGACCTCAGTGAACAATTAATCGGCTGACGACTGCACCC
>QIHU01000417.1 GCA_003231035.1 Acidobacteriota bacterium | reverse complement strand
TCTTGGGCCGAGCGCAATTCGGTGAGCTGGCGTTGGGTCAGTTCCACCGCGGCGAGGAGCCCTTGATGACGCGACCGCAAGCTAGCGGCGAGACGCCAAGCCAGAGCCGCGGCGATCACCGCTAGGACGGCCAAACCAATGCCAATGATGAGATGAGTCATCGCGTCACGTGTACCTATCAGAGGAACCGTACCGAGGCCCCTCGGGACCTCTTCGGCTCAGAAATTCCAGCCCGATGCTCCAGTCCAATTCCAGCGGATCGTGGCCGCAACCTACCACACCGCTACCCCTCATCCGCCGCTCCAGAGATCACCGCGAGCAGCTCCTCTCGGAGCCCTAAATCCCTCACCCCACGGCACTTGCGGCGCAGATACGCACGCAGCAGCCAACTTTCCCATGGCGCTCGATGGCGGCGGTAGTAGAGTAGTTGGCTGCGTCGATATTCCACCGCCGCGCGCCGGGCCCCATCGGGAATGGCCGGTCCCGCCATCGCCGATAGACCCCCCAGAGTGCCACCCGAGGAGCCCGACTTTTCATGGAATGCCAGGGCGGAACTCTCTTGCGCCAACTTCCAGCCCGCCTGGCGCAGCCGCAGGCAGAGGTCGGCGTCTTCAAAGTACAGAAAAAAAGTCGGATCAAAGCCCCCTACCTGTTCGAAGGCTCGACGACGGATCAGGGCGCAAGCAGCGGTAAACCAGCCGCCGGATCCCCATCGTTGAAGGGCGCGGGTGAGCGGGCCATGGTTGAATGGGCGACCCTCGAAGCGGTTGGTGAGGCGCCGCAAGCCCTCGCCCAGAAGGCCCACATCGGGAGCCCAGCTGGTTTGCAACCTCCCTTCTGGCGGCGGATCGGGGTAGCGCAGCTGGGGCACCACCAGGGCGAGCGATTCCTCTTGCGTCATCCTCCCGACCAAACCGTCCAGACAACCGTCCGCCAGCCAAGCGTCGTTGTTGAGCAACAGGAGGGCCTCGCCGCGGGCTACTTCGGCGGCGCGGTTGTTGGCCGCGCCGAAGCCAACGTTCTCGCCGATCTCCACCACCTTCACGCCGGGGTAGTTCTGGCGAACGAAGGCGATGGAGTTGTCCCGCGAACCATTGTCGGCGAGCAACACTTCCAGGTGCTCCACGGCCTCGGCCCCGGCATCGCGCGCCGCCGGGCCGAGGCTCGCCAGGCAACGGTCGAGGTAGTGCTCGCCGTTGTGATTGACGATCAAGACCGAAATCAGCACCGCGACCGTCCCCGTCTCAACTCGTCGATCCATAGTTGCGCCGAGCGCCGCCAGTTCAGCCGCGCCAAGCGCTCCGCGGCTTCGACGCGAATCCGCCCCCGTTGCGCGCTCGAAGCGGTAAGAATCAGCTCGGCGACCCGTTGCGTTTCCTCGCCATCGAGCCGTTCGACCCGGTAGGGATAGGCAGGCCAGAGATCGTCCAAGGCCAAGCCGGAAGCGACGATCGCGGGAGTTCCGCAGGCGAGCGATTCCAACGGCGGCAAGCCGTATCCCTCGTAGGACGAGAGGTAAAAGGTCGCCTCCGCGGCGCGCAACAAGGGAGATACGGCGACCTCCGGGACATAGCCCAGCCTTGGGATCCGCTCCCCCAAGCCGAGCTTCTGAATCCGCGCGGCCAAAAGCGCGGGAGCGCGCAGTCGATCGGGCCCCGCGATCACCAGAGATAAGGCCGGGAACCGCCCGCTGAGAGCGGAAAAGGCCTCGACCATCACCTCCGGCTGGCGCCGGTCGAGCAGCGCTCCCAGATAGAGCAAGTAGGGTGGCCGAACTCCCAACTCGGCCAAAACTCGCTCATCGCTGGCCCCCTCACTGGGCTCTGCCGGTCGAAAACGGCTCTCCACCGCGAGAGGGACCACACCGATTCGCTCCACATCGAGCGCATAGCTCTTCGCGACCTCGCGGCGCATCGTCTCCGTGTCGGTGAGGACCCGCGCCGCCTGGGCGCAGGCGCGCCGGGCCAGCAGCCGGCGGCGCCAGCGCTGGCGCCAACCGAATTCCTCCGGTAGACACTCAAAAGAGAGATCGTGAATGGTCACTACGCCGGGAACTCTTCCCCCGGGTGGAAGGCTGTAGGAGGGCGAAAAAACGAGGTCCGCTCCCCACTCGGCCAGAAGGCTGGGCAGGGAGAGCTGCTCCCAGAGAACGACCTTGGATGGCGCGGAGCGACAGGCGAACCGAGGTTCGATCGACTCCGGCAGAAAGAGCGGGTCTTCGAAGGGTGCGCCATGCATGAACAACCCACAGCGCCAACCGGCGGGGGCGATCTCCGCGAAACCGCCCAACAGACCGGCCAAGTACCGGCCGACTCCGGTGCGTTCTCCTTCCAACTCATGGGCTACTATCCCGACTCGCATCGGCCGAACCGTACACCAGATCATCGAATCCGCGCCGATTCGAGGTAGCATTTGATGGATCTCAGCCGCGGACCGAGGTCCGTAGCGGGTAGTTCGTCGGGACCGTTCGACGAACACGCTTCTCGTCACAAAGGATCTACGGTGTTGTCGACCTTGGCTAACGTCCTCTCTCGGTTTTCTCGAACTTCGGTACTGAGTCTGGCTGCGCTGACCGCTCTATGGGGATGCCAGGGGCCAGCCCTGCCCCCCGTGACCGACCTCGGCGAAGAGGCCCGACCTGGTGCAAGAGCTCTCTTCGACCCCCAAGTGATCGCGCTCGACGCCGCGGCTCCCGAGTACCGATTCGATGGCTCAGGCGGATCGCTACTGCCTGGCATCGGCTTCTCGACCACCGAGATCTCCCGGATTACTCAAGAACGCGAGGCCCCGTTCGTCTGGGTCCTCGGCACCCAGGCCGAACTCTTCTTCGAAGCGCCGAGCGACGGCCCGCTCGATTTTCACGCCCTCGGTCGCCCCTTCGACTTTCCCGGAGCTCCCGAGCAGACGATAACCCTAGTGCTCGATGGCCGCGAGGTCGGCAGCGCGCCAATGGCGGCCGGTTGGCAAGAGTTGCGCATCCCGCTGGCCGACCGACCGTTTTCTGGTCCGACAGCCCCCAAAAGGACCACTCTCCACCGGCTAGAGCTGCGTTTTTCCTACGCCGCGAGACCCTCGAAGGTTAGCGAGAGTGCCGACGATCGAAAGTTGTCCGCGGCTTTCGCCAGGCTGGCCATCATTCCGCGCGGCCTCACCTCCGGGGACCGACCCACGCCACGGGCAACCCTCGACCCGGCTTCCCAGCGCCTCACTCTCCAGCCGGGCTCCGCGGTCACCTTCCCCTTTCGCGGCGCAGGTCAATTCGAGTTCCGGCTGGGCGCGGTGCGCTCCGAGGGGCGGTCCAACCGAGAGAGCGCGGTGGAGCTGACCATCGAACTGCTCTCCCCGCGCGCCGAGGCCAAGACCTTGTGGCACGGCCCAGCCACCCAAGCGGCGGGTAGAAGTTGGACCGGGGCGGTCACCGGTGAGGAGTTTCACCGGATCCGTTTGAGCGCCGGGATTGAGGGCGAGCCCCGTGCCATCGAGGCCACCGAGGCCACCGAGGCCACCGAGGCCACCGGCGCCGTCGAGATCGACCTACCCGCCAACTATTTGCGTTTCACCTCGCAGTCCGGCCCAGCCGTGCGGACCACGCCACGCACCAGGGAGGCGACCCGCGCGCCCGCCGCCGATCGACCCCACATCTTCATCTACTTGATCGACACCTTGCGCGCCGACGCGCTCGGGGTCTACGGCGGGACGGCATCGGTCACCCCGCGGCTCGATGCTTTCGCCGAGGAGGCGGTGGTCTACGAGAGGGCATGGAGCCCATCCTCCTGGACCCTGCCCGCGGTCGCCTCGCTGTTCACCGGTCTCTACCCCTTCGAGCATCACCTGATGAGCGGCGTACACGGCTATGCCGGCGACCCGGAACGCACCCTGGCCTCGCGCCTTCGCACCGCCGGCTTCCACACCATCGGCCTATCGCAATCACCGCTGGTCGGTCCCGGCCACGGCCTCAAGGTCGGCTTTACCCGCTTCCACCTCAACGATCAATTGACCGGCACCCAGCTGCGCTCCGCTCGCCTGCGACGTTACCTGACCACCGAGCTGACCGCCGCGACTGGCCCGCCATCCCCCCTCTTCGTATACCTCCACGGGGTTGCCCCCCACGCCCCGTACAGCGACACCGAGGAGCTCGCCCGACTCGCCCGCGAGGCGCCCAAGGTGGACGGCGTCACCTACTCCCTCTCTGAATTCCTGTTCGGCGCGGCCTCTGAAGACCCCGCCGCGATCGCTCACTTTCGCGCCCGCTACCTGGGCGAGGTCCACCATGCGGATCGGGAGTTCGGCCACTTTCTCGACCTCCTGCGCCACTTCGATCTCTACGACAACAGTGTTATCGCGGTGCTCTCCGACCACGG
>QIHU01000821.1 GCA_003231035.1 Acidobacteriota bacterium | reverse complement strand
ACTGGCCCAAGCCAGCGACTACCGCCAGGTGGTCGACGAACTCGAACGCTTCCTTCCCACCCTGCCGCCGTTCAGCGCGATGAAGATCGCGGGCGATGAGACCACCTCTCCCGGGGAAGAGAAAGCTCCCCAGACCCTTCTCGAACGGCTGCGCCTTCCACTAGCCGAAGCCGCCGAATCGCTCTCCGCCCAGCTCGCCGCGCTACGCCCCGTCGCCCTGCACGCCGAAACTCCCAGCCTCAACCGAGTCCTGCGCGGAGTGGACCTGTTGCGCGAAGAAGAACGGCCGATCTTCCCGCCGGGCCCCGGACCGGTCGAGGTGACTCGCTTCCCGCCCGCCGGTCCGGCGAGCGCCTCCACTGGGAGTGCTGCTGAAAGCACCGCTGAAAGCACCGCCGAGATCGCCGCCGAGGTCACCGGCCCCGAGCGCTTCACCCTCGATCGCGACTGGATGCCACGGCTGGTTCTCATCGCCAAGAACGTTTTCGTCTGGCTCCATCAGCTGAGCGACCGCTTCGGCCGGCCGATCCGTCGTCTCGACGAGATCCCCGACGAGTCCCTCGACGAGCTGGCCCGCCAAGGGTTCACCGGCCTTTGGTTGATCGGGGTCTGGCAGCGCAGCAGCGCCTCGAAGCGCATCAAGCAACTCCGCGGCAACCCGCAAGCCGCGGCCTCCGCCTACTCCTTGGACGGCTATCGCATCGCCGACGAGCTGGGCGGCGAGGAGGCCCTGGCCGCCCTCACCGCCCAGGCCGCTCAGCGGGGCCTGCGCCTGGCCAGCGACATGGTGCCCAACCACATGGGGATCGATGCAGAGTGGGTGGTCGAACACCCCGAGCGTTTCTTGTCGCTACCCGAGCCGCCCTTCGCCGGCTACCGCTTCACCGGCCCCGATTTGTCGTCCGACCCACGGGTCGCGCTGCGTATCGAGGACCGCTACTACAACCAGAAGGACGCCGCCGTGGTCTTCCAGCGCCTCGATCGCGGCAACGGCCAGATCCAGTACCTCTACCACGGCAACGACGGCACCTCAACACCGTGGAACGACACGGCGCAGCTCAACTACTTGAAGCAAGAGGTCCGCGAAGCGGTGATGGAGGAGATCCTCAACGTCGCCCGCCGCTTCCCGGTAATCCGTTTCGACGCCGCCATGACCCTTGCCCGACGCCATGTTCAGCGCCTCTGGTTCCCGCCGCCGGGGCAAGGCGGCGCCATCCCGTCGCGCAGCGAGCACGGGATCAGCCAGGCCGAGTTCGATCGCCTGATGCCCGAGGAGTTCTGGCGTCAGGTGGTCGACCGGATGGCCGAAGAGGCGCCGGACACCCTGCTCTTGGCCGAAGCTTTTTGGTTAATGGAGAGCTACTTCGTGCGCACCCTGGGGATGCACCGGGTCTACAACAGTGCCTTCATGCACATGCTCCGCGACGAGCGCAACGCCGACTACCGCGAGTCGCTGGCCAACGTGCTCGAATTCGATCCACGGATCCTCGAACGCTACGTCAACTTCATGAGCAACCCGGACGAACAGACCGCGCTCGAACAGTTCGGCGGCGGTGAGAAATACTTCGGCGTCTGCACCCTGATGGCCACCCTGCCCGGCCTGCCCATGTTCGGTCACGGCCAGCTTGAGGGGCTCGCCGAGCGCTACGGCATGGAGTACCAGCGCGCCTATCGGGACGAAGAGCCGGACAGCTGGCTGCTCGACCAACACCAGCGACGCATCGCCCCCTTGCTCAAGCGGCGGGCGCTCTTCGCCGGGGCGGAGAACTTCCGCTTGTATGACTTCGAGCTGACCAGCAGCAGCAGCAGCAAGACAGGCTCAAGACAGGCCGTCGATCCCAACGTCTTCGCCTTCTCGAACCGCGCCTTGCTCCCACCCGATCGCCAAACCGATAGCGAAGAGACCCCAACGGCCGACCCCACCCACACCGAGGCTACAACCACCGAGGCGCCCATCCTGGTGGTCTTCCACAACCATGCTTCGACCACCCGCGGCCGTATCCACTCCAGCCTGCCGTTCGCCCTCCACCACGGTGAAGGGAACCCACCCACGGAGCGTACAACTCTGGCCTTGGAACTCGATCAAGGTACTCCCGAAGAGGAAACGGAGCCACGCGAGACCCTCCTCGCCTGCCGAGACCCATCGACCGGCCTGGAGCATCTCTTTGACCCGGCGGTGCTCGCCAGCACCGGCCTGACCCTTGAACTGGGCCCCTATCAATGCCACGTCTTCGTCGACTTCCGCCCGCTGGAAGCAAGCGAGTCATGGCGCCAGTTGTGCCGAGCGCTGGCTGGCCAAGGGGTACCTAGTTTGGAAGAAGCGCTGCTGGAAATCGAGCTTCTCCCCGTCCTCGGCCCCTTCCTGCGACTTCTCGACCCGGCGCTGCCCCCGCGACTCCTCAGCGACACTTCGACAACCACCATCGACGAAATCGAGCACCGTGGCCAACTCTTCTTCGCCGCGTTGAGGACCGACTCCAAGACCGCAAGCCCAGCCCTCTCAGTCACCCCCCAGGAATCAGCCGCGGCACTGCGCCTAGAACTCGACCGAGTGGTGATCCTTCTCGGGCGGCTGCGCGAACCAGGCAACCTGAAAGCCGTCCCTCTGGACTCAGACCCCGAGAGGGTCGACAGCTTCCTCGCCCGCGGTTGGCACGAGGACAGCGCCTTTTGGGTAACCCTCCTCGGCTGGTTAGTCACGCGGAGGCTGATGCCAGAAGAGAGCAAGACGGAGGAGGCGAGTTTGGCAAGCGATCCACCCACCGTGGATTCGATCCTGGATCGCTTGCTGCTCGATCGCCAGATCGCCGCCACCCTCAAGAACCATGATGTTAGCGAAGAGGTGGCCATCGAAGCTCGCCTTCTCTTCAGACTGCTGGCTCAGGACTTAGCTCAGTTGCCGCGACTCGGAGCGGACACCAGCCCCCTCGCCCAGTGGTTGCGCCAGCCGGCCATCGCCGCTTTCCTGCGCCTGCACAGTTGGCAAGGGGTCGAGTATCTGCACCGCGAGTCACTCGAAACGCTCTGCTGGTGGAGCGTGTTGGCGGCCGCGAGCTTCGCCAAGCAAGAGGCAACGCGAACCCTCGACAGCGCGCTCAAGTTGCTCAAGCGAGCCGAGTCGGCCGGCTACCGAGTGGAAGAGCTTCTGAAAATCGACGAGGAAAGCTCGCCGCCAGCTGCCATCACCACCGCACAACCTCGCACCTCCGTGCCCCCCTGAGAGCTTCTACAACCCCTTCGAAACCTCAGCATCGCGCAGCGCTCGACCCAGTGTTGCCGCCAAGGGTGCAGCCTCTTGCCCGCTCAACTCGGCCAGCGCCGTAGGCTCGGCGTCCTCGCCCGTCACCGCGCGGGTGAGGACCACTGCCGCCGCCGCCGCCGCTAGGTTGTAGCCCGGTTCGAGCCCCTCGGGGTCCGCAAAGAACCAGCCGCAGGAGGTGAACATTCGCTGGCGTTGGACCTGCGCACCCAGCAAGAGTTCGAGTTGACGCACCACCGCCGACGAAAGGGGTTTGACCGCCTCCGCCGCCAAGAGCTCAGCGCCCGTACGCTCACCGAGGACCACCTCGATCCACCGCCGACGCACCAGCCATGGATCGTGCAGGTGGTGGCGCGCGAAGGAAAGGTAGGCCACATCCAAATCCTTCGCCAAACGATCGAGCGTCGTGCGTAGCGGCGCCTTCCAGCTCGCTCCGGGCGTGCATGGACACTCGCCGCGCCAGCGCTCAACGCCGTGGTGGCAGCTCCACGAGCCCGCGTCGGTGAGCGCCACGGCCCAGCGTGGCGGGTGAGCCGCCAGGTACCGAGCGGGGGTCGAAAGGTCGAAACCAGCTCGTTGGGCGGCACCTCCCAAGAGCTGCGCCAGGAACAGATCGCGGAACTTCTTGTGGTGGCCGTAGAGCTCGCCGTCCGAGGCCAAGAGCAGCAGCCCGGGCGACTCCCCCCTCGGCCCCTCGTCTGTCGCCCAGTGCCGCGCCAGCCGCGCGGCAAAGCGATCGGCGTTGGCCGTCGCCTCCGGGTCGAAGGAAAGGGCCGCTGACAATTCCCGATGGTAGAAAAAAACGGCGATCCGCCGCCCCCCCGGTAACTCGACCCAGTGGCCCTCTCCGCCGGCCACGGCCGCCTCGTCCTCGGCCTGCCACGGCGCCAGCAGCGTGTAGCCGATCCCCTGCTCGGCCAACACACTCAAGGTCTCGATGTCCGCCGCCGTCTCCGGCAACCAGAAGCCCTGGGGCCGATGACCGAAGCGATGGGCGTAGTCGGCGATTCCCCAGCTCACTTGAAGCTCCTTGTCGGCGCGCGAAGCCAAGGGCAAAATGGTGTGGTGGAAGCCGGAGGCCATAGCGTTGCTGGGACCGTTCGCACCGCGATGGG
>QIHU01000819.1 GCA_003231035.1 Acidobacteriota bacterium | reverse complement strand
TGCGACACCATCTCCTTCGCCGTCATGGAGAGTCGGGCCGTCCAAACAGCCTTCACCTTCGATCATCACTTCCTCCAGTTCGGCCGCTTCGAGGTGCTCGGGATATCGCCCTAGCCGCCCTCGAGATCGATGATGCGGTTCAATTTGCCGCCACTCCCCTAGCCCCCACCCTCCGTCGGCTCCACCAGCCGGTTTCGTAGGGCGAAGCCGACGACTTGAGCGCTACAGTCCGGTATTCGGCTCGATGATGGCCCGCCGGTCAGCCATCGCCAAACGCCTCAGTGTCACCAACGCTGGCGAAACGCCGCGTCGGATTCTCGTAGACCTTCACCTCACCGGTCTGGGTGTCGGTCACCGTCAGCCGGTAGCCGACGTTCGACAGAGCGCCATAGAAGACCCAGTAGTTGCCGTTGAGTGGCCGGCCGTCTAACACCTTGAGCACTACCTCTACGTTGGTGTCCCTGAAGAACCAGAAGTAGCCGGTGTCGGCGGTCAGCGGTACTGCCGTACCGACGCCCGTGTTGCCCTGAAAGTCCTCCCGCTCGGCGGTGACCGTGAACCGGTCGCCGTTGAGGCAAAGCTGGAGGGGGCCGTCGGAGCAAGCGGCTTTCAGGCTAGAGGGATCGAAGTAGCGATCCACCAGGATAGGTTCTCCGGCCGTGCTGGTGGCCTCGGTGACCGCATCCTTGGCGCCCTTCGGGCCGAAGGACTCGGTATCCCCCACGCTGGCGAACCGGCGGGAAGGGTTGTAATACCGACGGGTCAGGCCGGTCTGTGTATCGGTCACGGTCATCGCGTACTCGACGTTGGACAGGGCGCCGAAGAAGGTCCAGAAATGGCCGTTGACCGGATTTCCGTCTAGAACCTTGATCACCGTTTCCACGTTGGTGTTCTTGAAGAACCAAAAGTAGCCGGTGTCCGCGGTGAGCGCAACCGCCTTGCCCTCGCCAGCGTTTGCCTGGAAATCTACCCACGCCGCCTCGACCCGGAAGCGGCCTTCCTGGAGACACAGATAGCGCTCGGACGGGACGCAGCCTCCGTCGCTGTTCAACTCCACCGCCCAGAGTTCGCGGCCGGACCAGGCGTCATCGGCGGCGAAGAAGAGGTGATCCTCGGTGATCGTCAGGCTCTCCGGCCGAGAAGATCCATTTCCCGGACTCAGGTCATGAACCAGGTACGTCCCTTCGGGAGAGCCGTCACTGGTCCACAACTCCACTCCGTGCTCGCCGTCACTCGCGGTGTACCAAACGCGGTCGCCATCCGCGGTCAGGTGGTCAATCCTCGAAGAGTGAGGTCCGGGGAGAATGTCCGAAACGAGACGGGTGCCCTCCGAGCCGCCGTCGGTGACCCACAGCTCAGCCCCGTGCACAGGGTCGGCCACGACCAGGAAGAGGCGATCTCCGGCCACCGTCAATTGAACGGAAGGACGAAGAGAAGGCCGAGGTTCGAATCGGGGGAACTCCGCGACGATCCGCGCCCCCTTCGTGCTTCCGTCCGTTCGCCACAGATTCTGCCCGAAGTCATTCTCCGTCACGAAGTAGATCTCCCCCGCGAAGGCCACGAAATTCGTCGGATGGAAAAACGGGTCCTTTGTCGTTTCGAAGACGACCTCGGTGGTTTCCGGGCTGCCGCCGGAGCGCCAGAGACGATATTCGGAATAAGGCGTAGAGGTGAAAAAGTAGGCGTCCCCATTTACTGAGACCAGCCCTAACTCCTGATCGAGGCCGTTCGACAGAATTTGCCCATCGACGGCGCGCCGAGTTCCGGCCACGGTGCCATCGCTCACCCAGAGGTCAATCCCGCCGGAGGGTTGCTGAACCTCAAACCAGGCTCGACCACCAGCCTCCGCGAGGAAAGTGGAGGCTAGAGGAGGATCGCCCGGGCTTGGTGGATAGACCTTGTAGGTGCCCGCGACCGAGCCATCGGACCGCCACACCTCGTTCTCGAAGCCACTCACAGTGAGGAAGCCGAGGCCACCGGCAGACACCAATGTCTCGAGAACCTGGTTGGAGAAAGGAAGCAGTTGGAAGGTGCCTTGCGAAGATCCATCCGTGCGCCAGAGACCCTGGTTGGCGAATCCCGTGGTGCCTTCGAAGAGCGCCACCGAGCCCAGAGAGACGATCTGGGCAGGCCGACCCGTGGGAACGCTCGCATTGAAGCTGACCTCGGTGGAGACCAGCCGCGTGCCGGCCGCGCTACCGTCGGTGACCCAGGGCCCGTCGAGGCAAGTTCGGCAAACACCGAAGAGCAGCTGACTCCCGAGGCTCACCAGGCCGGCGGGATCGGAGTCCGCGACACTGCGCTCGATGTCCGTGACCATCCCGAAGTTCTGAGTGCTCTCCTCGTAGGCCCACAGCTCGGTCCCGTGCTGGTTGTCGTCGGCCGCCAGGAAGACCTGCCCTCCCGCCGAGGAGGGAAACAGCTCGAACGGGCCTCGCAGGGCGGCCGAGGTGCTGAGCCGCTCGACGGTCGAACCCGATTCATCCGTACGCCACAAATGCCCCAGAAAGGCACCCACGGATTTCACCAAGAAGTACAGCCGATTGTCACTCCCGACACCCGCCGAGGAGACCAAGTCCGCCAACTTGCGTGTCTGTGAGAGAGTCCGGCTGGCTACATAGAGCGGCCCCAAACCGATGGTCTGATCCAGAAGGGTGAAATAGACCAGGTCCCGCGCAACGTGAAGGCGGGAACTCAGCACTAGGCCGCAATCGTCGTCGCAGGTCGAGAACAATTCCACTTCAAGCAGCGTGGCGAGATCCACCCGCATCAACTTCCGACCATCGGTGAAGTTACCGGCGACGTAGAACAGTGCTTCTCGACTCAAAGTCCAGGGCGCCTGGGACCGGTTCGAGATACCGTTCGGGAAGTCCGTCAGGCGAACCGTCCCCGCGCTCGTGCCGTCGGTGATCCAGATCTGAGATCCTTCGGGCCCTTTCGCGGCGATGAAGATCCCTCGGCCGCTTTCAACCTGGATCCAAAGCGGACTCCCGCTCGTGCCCTGCCCCTCGAAGGTCTCGATCGGGCCCGTCCCCGCGAGCGTCCCATCGCTGGACCACAGCTCGACTTGCGTGTGGTTGTCCTGGAAGAAGACCGCTCTTTCCCCCACGGCGGTGAGCCTTTCCGGAAACAGGCCAGGACCGAAGAGCCGTTGCGTTCCGGCCGCGGTACCGTCCGTGCTCCATAGGCCGGTAAATCCCCCCAACCCGCTGGTGAACCAAGCTCGGTTAGCGGCCGCCACGACCGTTCCGGGTCCGCTCGACGCCGGACCGGGAACGATATCGAGCAACAGGCGGGTACCGGCCGGGGTGCCGTCGCTGACGAACACTTCGCTACCGACGCCCGCCCGGCCGGCGGTAAAGATCAGCGCATCGCCGAATACACCCACCTCCAGAAAACTGTCGGTCGCTTGGAGTGCAGGATCGTCATAGAACGGGGTCTCGATGTCGGTCCCATGGCCCGCCAAGCGCACGGTTCCTCCGCGAGTGCCATCCGTCGCCCACAAGCCGCTTCCAAGGCGACTATGGCTGCTCCAGATCAGCCGATCTCCGACCCGGCCGTGGAACTCGGGATACCCCGAGAGATTGCCCACAACCTGGCCGTCGAACAACGGCACGGTCCCTTCCACCGTTGCGTCACTCCCCCAGAGTTGCAACCCCCGAGATCTCGATTCGGCGACGAAAACAACCCGCTCCCCGATCGGTACAAGATTCAGCACACCCGCTGATGCCGTCGGGGACGACGAGTCGTCTACATTCAGATCGCGAACCAGCGAGGCAAGTTGTGCCCGCGAGGAAACCGCGCCGGCGACCAGAAGGAGAAGGAAGATCCAGGATGGGCTGGAAAAACGCCGATGTTGAAGGATGTTCAGACAATACCTCTTCGAAGAAAAATGTGTAGCTGCTGCTTGTCGGGATTCTATCAATACTTTTTGAACACGATGCTGCTTAGCCTCGCGCCACCACGACTTGGACACTCAACGCCACTGAAGAACAGAGCCAGCGGTCCCTTGTGCCTCTAACCCTCCGTCGGCTCGACCAGCCGGTTGCGCAGGGCGAAGCCGACCACTTGAGCACGGTTGTGGAGGTGGAGCTTGTCCAGGATATTGCGGACGTGGAACTTCACCGTGTTCTCGCTGACCTTGAGGTCTTGAGCCAGCTTGCGATTCGAGGTAGTGCCATCGACCATCAGTTGCAGCACCTCTTGTTCACGGTCGGTGAGGCTATCGCGCTGCCAACCATCCTTGGCCGGCATCTTCGGTCGGGCGAACTCCTCTAGGAGCTTGCGTGCCAGCGCCGGGGTAAGCGCGGGTTCTCCCTTGCTAACCCCTTCGAGCAGAGCGAAGAAAGCCTCGGACTCCAGGTTCTTCAACAGGTAGCC
>QIHU01000624.1 GCA_003231035.1 Acidobacteriota bacterium | reverse complement strand
CTATCGGCCGCCCCTTCCACTTCGCCCTTCTCGACGAGGCGGATTCCATCCTCATCGACGAAGCGCGCATCCCGCTGGTGATCGCCGGCGAGGTGGGCCGCCCCGAGCGGGGCCTCAGCCGGTTGGCCGCCATCGCTCGCCAACTGGAGCGCGATGTTCACTTCAAGACCGACGAGTACGACCGCAACATCTTCCTCACCGAAGAGGGTGTTCGCCGCGTGGAGGAAGCCTTGGAGTGCGTCAACCTCGCCGACCCGGATAACGCCGCCCTCCACGCCGAGATGCGCAATGCCCTCCACGCCGAAGCGCTCCTGCGCCGCGATGTCGACTACCTGGTGCGGGGCGGTGAAGTGGAGCTGGTGGACGAACTGACCGGTCGCGTCGCCGACAACCGCCGATGGCCCGATGGGCTCCAGCCGGCGGTCGAAGCCAAGGAGGGATTGAGGCTCAAGAAGGAAGGCACGATCCTCGGTTCCATCACCCTCCAACACTTCCTCGGCCTCTATCCCCAGCTTTCCGGCATGACCGGAACCGCCCAGGCAGCCGCGATCGAGTTGCAGGAGCTCTACAACCTTGAAGTGGCGGTCATCCCCACCCACGAGCCCTGCATTCGCCGCGACGCCCCGGATCTCTTGTTCGCCACTCGCCAGGCCAAGAACCGCGCCCTGGTCGAAGAGATCGAGCAAGTCCATTCGATCGGCCGACCGATCTTGGTGGGTACGGTCAGCGTCGCCGAGTCCGAGCGGTTGGCGCAGGAGTTGCGCCAGAACGGCGTTGAGCGCCGCGTTCTAAACGCCAAGAATGACGAAGACGAGGCCGCCATCGTCGCCGAGGCGGGCGACCTGGGTGCGGTCACCATCTCCACCAACATGGCCGGCCGCGGTACCGACATCCGGCTAGGCGGCGCCAGCGAGGCGCGGAGGGAGGCCGTCCTGGCCCTCGGCGGCCTCTACGTCATCGGCACCCACCGCCACGAGAGCCAACGGATCGACGACCAACTCCGCGGCCGCGCCGCTCGCCAAGGAGACCCCGGCTCCAGCCGCTTCATCCTCAGTCTTGAAGACGACCTTCTAGTGCGCTACAACATCCACAAACTGATCCCCAAGGGGCTCGCGAACGCCAACCCGGAAAGCGAGATCGACCAACCCCTCATCCACAAGGAAGTCGGCCGCGCCCAGCGCATCTCGGAAGGCGAGTGCTTCGACATCCGACGACGCCTCTCGGACTACTCCTCGATGGTGGAAACGCAGCGGCAACTGATCGACGACTGGCGCCAAGAGGTATTGATGGGAACCGCCTGCCAGGCCCTGCTGGAGAGACAAGCCACTGAGCGCTGGCGAACCCTGACGGAAACCGTCAGCCCAGATCTCCTGCGCCGAATCGAACGCCGGCTCACGCTCATCGCCATCGACCGCTGCTGGAGCGACCACCTGGAAGCCCTCCAACGAGCGCGCGACGAGCAACACTGGGTGCTGCTGGAAGGCCGCATACCGATCGCCGAATTCTGCCGCTTCGCCGGCAATGCCTTCGATCAACTCCTCGAACACATCGACACCGAGATCCTCGAGCGCTTCCACAACATTCAGATCACCGCCGAAGGCGTCGACTGGCAGGCCGAAGATCTCCAAGGCCCCTCCGCCACCTGGACCTATTTGGTGAATGACAACGTCTTCGGCAGCAACCTCTTCCAAACCCTCGCTGTACGCCCTACCTTCTTCCTCGGTGCGATCGTTATGTGGCCAGTGCTGTTCGGCTGGGCGCTGTGGCAATACGTACGAAATCGAGGACGACGATGAGAGCGTGGACGCATCGCTCGGAAATTGACCCACCCAACGCTCAGAGCGTGACCCAGTTATAGCCTCCGTCCTATTCGCCGAGGCCAAATCAGCGGTGGGTCAAGGGAAAACACTGGAGGGGTCAAACTTCGAGCGCTGCCAACATCCAGCCCACCTCCGCGTGACGCCTGGCACCTAACTCGGCACCTCTCCGACTCTTGGCGCCACGTCATGTTAGCCTCGCGCAACTGCCTGGGAGTCAAGAATGCCGGTCGTCGAGCACGGGAAGAAAAAGCCGTCGGTGACCCTGAAACGGGTCGTGGCACGGGCGGCTGCTCGGTTCGGGCTGCTACCTTGGCTCAGTGATGCATACCTCTTCCTGAAGAGCAACGGAATGCGCTCCCAGCGCTCCTTGGCGTATTCACCGGCGCTACCGCCACCATCCCTTCGTTTCTCTTCTGCGGGGACCAGTGACCCCGAGTGGTTCGTCCAGAGCGGTCGACAGGCATATCAATGCCTCACGGCGGCGGTAGGGCGTCACCTGGTGCGCACGGCACCGCGTGCGGTTTTGGATTTCGGTTGTGGCTGCGGCCGTGTTCTTCGCCATGCCAGCCAAGACTCCGGGACCCGGCATGTCGGTGTGGATTGGAATCGGCGTGCGATTCGGTGCTGTCGAAAACTACTGCCTTTCGCCGACTTTTTCCACGGCTCACTACTTCCGCCCCTGCACGAGGACCTTGGCCGCTTCGACCTCATCTATGCTTTCTCGGTCTTCACTCACCTGCCACTAGAAGCGCAAAAGGCTTGGGCTCGCGAGTTCGCCGCTCACCTAGAGATTGGCGGCCTCCTGATTCTCTCCACCCATGGCGACGCCTTTGCCGAGGATCTCAGCGAGAGCGAGAGCACCTTGTATCGTGGTGGCAAGGTAGTGATTCGCGAGCCGATCGCGGCCGGGACCAATGTCTGTGCCGCGTTTCATCCAGGAGATTCACTTCTCCAGGTCATGCCGGCGGGCCTGCGCAAGGTTGAGTTCATCCAACAAGGTGCCCTCGGCAACCCTCCCCAGGATCTATGGGTACTGGTCCGCGACCGTTAGAATCATCGATCCAAGGGCCGAGGCGTGTTCCCGTACCTTTTGCATACGGCCTCTTTCTAGGCAAAATAGGGCCACATTCAGTAACCAACGGCCGAGATTGCCACCTCGTCACTTGTGCGAGTGGTACTCGACCCATACGGGAGGTTCGCATGCAGAAGGTAAGACGGTTTGTATTCACTCTGGTTCTCTTAGCGGCTCTGACGGTCCCAGCTGGCCAAGCTCTAGCTATTGGCGGCAACTTTGTGGGAGGGCCGAACCTGCTTCAGAGCATCTGGATTCATGCGGTTCTCTGGGTGAAACTCAGCGCGGTCGAAGCTCAACCGCAACCACCAACGACTGAGAACGGCCTGACCATGGACCCCAACGGCTAGGGCTTGTCGGCAAGGAGGTCGAAGTAGTAGTCTCTCCAAAGACATCGACAGACTGGTACTACGCTGCTCACGGAGGGACTCAACTGCCTATGCCCACAGGCCCGTATCGCGACCTCCTTGCCCTGCTTTCCGGCAAGCAAGAGAAGATCGACGCCTTTCGAAAAGAGGCCGAACGAGATTTCAAGGAACTCTTGACCCTGACGGAAGTTGCCCGGCTGCGCCGTGTCACTCGCGCTCACTCGCGCTTGCGCAACCCGATTCTGGTCGACCTCTTGATCGAAGAATCGCGCCGCATGGTTACGGCCGCGCCCAAGGCAGCGCTTACCCTGGCCGAGTGCGCGTCGGTCATCGCCCTTCGTGTTGAGCACAAGATTCTCGGCCCGGCCTGGGCCGCAACCACCATCGCCCGCGCCAGTGCCTACCGTGGCAATGCCTCACGTGCCACCGGTAATCTGAGAGACGCCGAGCGTCTGCTGCGCTTCGCCGACCAGCTCTTCGAGGCCAACGGCAATGGCGATCCGCTGGTAATCGCCGAGTTCGCCAGTCTCAAGGCTTCCCTACGATTCGACCAACGGCGCTTCGAGGCCGCCGAGAAGCTACTCGACGAATCCTTCAACACCTACGAAGCTCTAGGACAGCAGACCGACGCCGCCCGTGTGCTCATCAACCAGGGCCGACTCTTCGCCGAGCTGCAAGAGCCAGAGAGGGCCATTCAGATGACCAGGGCCGCTGCCCAACGAATCGATGTTGAGAACCATGCCCGGCTCTACCTATCGACTCAGTTCAACCTGGCGGTCTACCTCGAAGAGTTTGGTCAGCATGAGCAGGCGCTCTCGCTCCTCGAAGAGCAACGGCCCCTCTTCGAGCGCTTCCAAGATCCTTGGACGATGGTCCGCTATCGCTGGTACCTTGGCGTCGTCATGCGCGGCATGGGCAGACTCGAAGAAGCTGAGGTTGCACTCTCCGGTGCACGCGGCGAGTTCCTGGCGGCAGGCCACAATTATGACGCCTCGCTGGTCGGTCTGGATTTGGCCCTGGGCCTCACGGCGCTACAACAGTTGGCCGAGGAGCTGCTGCCGGCCCTCCTGCAAGAGAATCTTGAGCGGGAAGTGATCGGAGCCTTGCTTCTTTTTCGGCGTGCGGTGGAAGAGGAGACGACGACCCCTTCGATGGTGACCCAGATCATCAGAACGATGCGCACAGCGAAGCGGTGGGTGGTGGAGGCGCCGAGTTAGAGTTCCGGGCCCGTAGCAGTCCGCCTAGAAACGCCCGCCACCTTGTTAGCCACCTTGTAAAGCTGCGAGAGTTCGACTTCTGGGCGACCGTCTAACAAGCCAAAGCAGATGGATGCCGCTGCGCGCCGTCGCTGCTTCTGCTAGGTGGCGCACACTTCGCGGCCGCCAGAGCTTCCGCCTGGAGGTGCCGGACTCCGAACTGATCGAAGTCATCTCCGCCCTCCCCCAACGCAACGGCACGCGCAAGCTCAGAACGCACCGTAGGCGCGCCCGACTTCGAGGCCGGTGGGGTTGGCGTCGGTGTTACGGAAGGTGACCGCCAGCGTTCCGCACTGCTCCCAGGAAAAGCAGGGAGCGATATCGAGGTGGAGCTGGGGCAGGCCAAGTGTGAAGCCGGTGTTACCGCTCAGACCGATTTCTTGCCCCTGAACCACGACGTCGCCCACCGCCACCAGCGCGCCTTGCTGGGTCAGATGTTCGTAGACGGCGTAGCTGCCGTCGTCGTGCTGAACTTGGACCAGATTGGAATGGAAACGCTCAAAGTCGCCGTCGGGGAACTCCTCGCGCACGAAGGTAACCACCCCGGCCCGCGCGGCGGTCACCGAGGTGCCGATGGGCATGGCAAAGTCATAGGCGTAGCGCAAGAGGCCGCTGTGGCTGAACCCGGAGCAGTTCGCCTGCGCAACGATATAGCTGCTTCCCACCGGATAGGGGAGGACATACACCGAACTCTCCCAGGCCGGGTAGCCGGCACAAAGGTCTGGGTTGCCGGGCGCGGTGGGGCCGGAGCTACTTCCGCAGCCGAGAACCGCGAGGAGTAGGCAAACCACAGTGGCCGCTCCGACGGAGCATCGCGTTGTTGCCCGGTGGGCTGGACAGGGTCTGTTCATCTGTGGGCGAAGGTTGACTGGGTCAGCCAGTGTACCGTGCGGGTGCCGCCTCGAAGTGTCGGGCAGCTGATCAGTCGCCCACCGCCAACGACCACGCGGAGAGGCCTCCGCTCTCGAACCCGTCGACGAAGACCAGCTCACAGTTGCCGGGGCTACAAACCTCGAAGGCGCCGAGGTCGAGGGGAGCGTCGACCGGCCGAGGGTAGCTGCCCTGGTGGAGGCGGTAGTGGCGCACCGGCAGGTGGATCGGCAGGGTCGAGGGGTGGAGCGTGCCTCCGGCGTCGTCCGCGTCCGAACCCGGCTCGATGGCGAAGTCCTGACCGGCTTCGTCGATGAAGCCCGGCTCGGTTCCCGTCAGTCCCGTGCCGTC
>QIHU01000828.1 GCA_003231035.1 Acidobacteriota bacterium | reverse complement strand
CGGTCTCTTCGACCAAACCTCGCTGGCGTACACCAACCAGACCAGCCGGAAATTTCACGGCGATTTCAAGGTCGACGCCTTTAGGCGGGCATGGCATGAGGCCGTGAACCACCATCAGATCTTGCGGGCCTCGTTCCTCTGGGAGGAGGTGCCGGAGCCCCTGCAAGTCATTCACCCGACGGTGACCATTCCTTGGCAGATGCTCGATTGGCGTGACGTCCCGGTGCAAGAACAGGGCGAGCGGCTCGAACGCTTCTGTGCCGCGGACCGCTCGCGTGGCTTCGATCTGAGGCAAGCCCCGGTGATGCGTCTGACCCTGATTCAACTCGCCGACTCTTCCTGGTTTTTCAATTGGAGCTACCACCACATCCTGCTCGACGGCTGGAGCATTCCGCTACTGCGCAACGAAGTGTCGCAACGCTACGCCGCGCACTGCTTGGGGGTGGATCCCGAGATCGCTCCCTCGCGCTCGTACACCGGCTTCATGCGGTGGCTGGTGGCGCGCGACCGGCGTGAAGAGGAATCCTATTGGCGCGATCACCTGGCTGGCTTCGATGAACCGATCTCGCTGGGCAAAGAGCCGGCGACCCACAAGCCGAAAAGAGAAGCGGAACTCTTCGGCTCTTTCGAACAGCTTCTCTATCGCGACACCACGGACCGCCTGCGCAGCTTTGGCGGCGAGTACGGGGTGACCCTCAATACCTTGACGCAAGCCGCCTGGGCGATTGCCTTGGCTCGTCCGTCCGGTCAAGACGACGTGGTGTTCGGCACTACCGTCTCCGGTCGATCGGTCGGCCTGGAGGGCATTGAGGAGATGATCGGCCCCTTCCTCAACACCCTCGCCTCGCGGGCGCGCATCGACCGTGGCCGGCCGGTGATCGACTGGGCGCAAGAGTTTCAAGCTGATCAAGTCGAAGCCCGGCAATACGAGCATACGGCGGTCAATGAGGTGCACCGGTGGAGCGAGGTGCCGGTCATCCGTCTCCTTTTTGAGAGCCTGGTGGTTTTTGAGAACTACCCGGAGGAACACTCGTTCGGCGAGAAAGACAAAACCGCTGTCGACCTCGCCTTGGAGAGGTCTCGGGGGCAAGAGAGGCTTCAGCCGCCGGTGGCCGAGCCGCCGGTGGCCGAGCCGCCGGTCGCGCGGGCCGTCGTTGGCGCTCGCCCGCACGAGTCTTCGAGGAGTACCGTACCGTCGCCGGGCAACTCGCCGCCCAGCGCGGCGGGATCGGCGGCCACCGCGACGCCGAACGCTCCACCGGCCGGCGGGATGCAAGTGAGCACCTCCGACGCCCAGTTCGTCGAGCGCACGAGCTATCCCTTGACCCTCACCGTGGTGCCCAAGGGCCGGCTCTTGTTTTCTCTAGGCTACGACCTGCGTCTGTTCGACGATTCCTCTGGATTTCGCGCGATCGCCACCCTGCGGCGAGTCTTGGAAGCGATCGCCGACGGGCCACAAATGCGTATCGGGGAAATTGCGATTCTCGACGAGGAGCAGCTAGCGCAGGTGCTGTGGAGCGGCAACCAGACCCAGATGGCCTTCGATGAGCGGTCCCTGGTCCCCGATCTACTGGCCCAGCAAGTTGCCGGGCGTGCCGACGCCGTCGCGCTCGAGCAGGAGGGAACTCTCCTCTCCTACGGCGAGTTGGGGCGCCGCGTGACGAAGCTCGCCGAGCGCCTGCGGGCTTGCGGAGTTGGCCCCGAGGTGCGCGTCGCGCTGTGGTGCGAGCGCTGCCCGGCGGCGATCGTGGCAATCCTAGCGACGCTCGAAGCGGGTGGAGCCTACGTTCCGATCGACCCACGGGCGCCAGCCAGTCGGCTGCGTTTTATTCTGCAAGACAGCGCCGCGGCGGTCTTATTGGTCGATGGCGAACTGGCGCCCGACTTGCCCGAGTTGCCTGACACCGTCCAGGTACACCTCCTTGGAGGCGCGGCGCCAACGCCGATCGCGAACGTTTCCGCGATACCGAACAGGCTGTACAGTGGCGAGGCCTTGGCCTATCTGATCTACACCTCCGGGTCGAGCGGTACTCCCAAAGCGGTGATGATCGACCATCGCAGCCTGGCCCACTTCGCGGTGACGACGGCGGTCGAGGCTGGGGTCGGTGCCGGAGAGCGGGTTCTTCAATTTGCTTCGCTCAGTTTTGACACCTCGATCGAAGAGATCTTTCCCTGTCTCTGCTTTGGTGGCCGGTTGGTTCTGCGCAGCGAGGAGATGCTGCGCTTCGATCGACTGATCGCCGGCTGTGCACGGCACCGGATTCAGCTTCTCGACCTACCTACCGCCTATTGGCATGAGCTGACCGCCGAGATGGCGCTCGGCGGGTTGCGCTTGCCACCGTCGATCCGGTTGGTGATCATCGGTGGCGAGAAGGCATTGGTTCCGGCCCTAGAACAATGGCGCATGCTAGTAGCGCCCGAGGTGATTCTGGTCAACACCTACGGCCCCACGGAAACCACGGTGGTGGCGACCCAAGTGCCGCTGGGGCCCCCTCTGGTTGGACCCAGCGGGGCACAGTTGGAGATCTCGATCGGCTCCGCGCGTCCGAATACTCGCGTTTACGTCCTGGATCCCTTTCTCGAACCGCTGCCGCTCAGCGTTCCTGGCGAACTCTGTATCGCCGGCGAAGGGGTCGCGCGGGGCTACTTGGGGCAGCCCGCGCTCACCGCCCAGCGCTTCCTGCCCGACCCGTTTAGCCACCATCTGGAAGGTGTCGAACCCGGCGGCCGGATGTACACCACGGGCGACCGGGTGCGCTTTAGGACGCCGGGGGTGATCGAGTTCCTCGGTCGCATTGACAAGCAGGTCAAGGTGCGCGGATTCCGCATCGAATTGGGGGAAATCGAGAGTGCCTTCGCCGCCATGACGGGGGTTCTGGAGGCTGCGGTGGTCCCCATCGAGAAAGAGGGCGAGGCGCTGCGGCTGGCGGCTTATCTCTCACTGACAACGGATTGCGACCCGGCCCTGGAGAGCACCGCGCCTCCCTCCGCCACTGACTGGAAACGTGCCCTCGCGGAAACCTTGCCCGCTTATATGATCCCGCGGTGGGTCATCCAGATGGACTCGTTGCCCAAAACGGCGAGTGGGAAAATCGACCGCTCCTCCCTGCCGGAGCCCTTGGATGAGGGCGCTTCCGGCAGTGCAGTGGCGCCGCGCAACCCGACCGAGGCGGCCCTCGTCGAGATCTGGAAAGAACTCTTCGAGCGCGATAAGGTCGGCGTCGAGGCGGGCTTCTTCGACCTGGGAGGCGACTCGTTGCTGGCCTTGCGCATGATGAGCCGCGTGCGCAATGAGTTGGGGCGCGACCTGCCGCTCAGTTTGCTCTTTGAAAAAGGGACCATCGCGGAGCTGGCCCTCTTCTTGTCGGGAGAAGCCAGCGATCCTGAGGGAATTTTGGCCTTACCGTTGGTTTCGATTCAGTCCGCAGGAGAAAATAGGCCCTTCTTCTGCGTCCATCCGGCCGGTGGCAACGTGCTGTGCTACCAAGCCCTTAGCCGAGAGTTCGGCCAGGATCGACCGTTTTACGGTTTGCAGGCGCCGGGGCTGGACCAGGAGCGGGATCCGATCTTCGGAGTTGAGCGGCTCGCCAAGCACTACGTGGAGGCCGTCCGGCGCGCGCAACCTAGCGGGCCGTACATGGTGGGAGGATGGTCGACAGGAGGCGTCGTGGCCTTCGAGATGGCTCGCCAACTGCACGCCGCCAGCGGAGGGGAGACCCTGCTGGTGCTCTTTGACACTCTTGCCGCCAGCGAGTTTCCTCAGCGCGACGATGCGGAGCTGATGCTGTCGTTCGCTGGCAGCATGGAGGTCCACTTCGGTCCGCGAAGCGCGGTCAGCGCCCAGCAGTTCATCGCCATGTCGGGTTCGCAACAAATCAGCTTTATCGCCTCATGCCGGCGAGCCGCGCAAACCTTGGCCGCGGATGCTAGCGACGACGGTGTGGCTGCCTCGCTGGCGGTTTTCTCCGCCAACTTACGCTCGATCGAACTCTACTCGGCGGATCGATTCGAGGGTCGCGCACTCTGTTTCCGAGCTGCCGAGCGGGGTGGAAATCGAGACACGGCGGCGCCGTGGCGCGACATCTGCGCCCAGGTGGCGATCGAAGAGGTTCCGGGGGACCACGAGAGCATGATGTTCCCGCCGCATGTCGCTGCCTTGGGAACACGGCTGCGAGAGAAGATCCGCGAGTGGGAGGGGCAGAGGGAATCGGAGACGATCTGAAGGGCCTCTCTTTCTGCCATAGGCAGGCTGAGGAGCAACGATCAAAAGTGGTACCCTCACCCTTGGAACTGGAGAGTCCAGCGTGATCGCTCCGGTGGCCAAGGTCTTCGGACCGGGGTCGGCCGGGGAGGAAAGTCCGAACTCCCACGGGCAGCATGCTTGCTAACGGCAAGGCGTAGTGATGCGATGGAAAGTGCAACAGAAAG
>QIHU01000696.1 GCA_003231035.1 Acidobacteriota bacterium | reverse complement strand
ACTTCCTCGACCGTGGTCACACCGTCGCGAATCTTCTGCATGCCGCTCTGGCGAAGGCTGCGCATGCCGTTCTCGACCGCCTTCTGGCGCACTTCGTGAGCGCTGCCGCCGGCCAGCACCAGTTCGCGAACTTCCTTACCGACCTCCATCACTTCGTAGAGACCGACCCGGCCCTTGTAGCCGGTGGCGCTGCATCGCTCGCAACCCTTGCCGCGGAAGAGGGCCAGTTCCCCCGCCTCTTCGTCTGAGAAACCGACTTTGATCAGCCCGGCGGGGGGGACTTCGATCGGCTCCTTACAGTAGGTGCAAACCCTGCGCACCAAGCGCTGGGCGACGATCATGTGCACCGAGGTGGCAACTAGGAAGGGCTCGACCCCCATGTTCATCAGTCGGCTGATCGAAGAGGGCGCGTCGTTGGTGTGCAGCGTCGAGAGGACCAAGTGACCGGTCATCGCCGCTTTGATCCCGACCTCCGCCGTTTCGAAATCTCGGATCTCGCCGACCAGGACGATGTTGGGGTCTTGGCGCAGGAAAGAGCGCAAGGCGGCGGCGAAGTTGAGGCCGATCTGCTCCTTCATCTGCACCTGGTTGATACCCGGGAGGTTGAATTCGACCGGATCCTCGGCGGTCATGATGTTGACTTCCGGCTGGTTGATTCTCGATAGCGCCGAGTACAGGGTATTGGTCTTGCCGGAACCGGTCGGTCCGGTGACCAGCACCATGCCGTAAGGTCGCATGATCGCCTGCTCGAAGAGGCGCAGCGATTCGGGCTCGAAGCCGAGCCGGGTCATGTCGAGCATCAAGTTGTCTTTATCGAGGAGGCGCATGACGATCTTCTCGCCGAAGATGGTGGGCAGGACCGAGACCCGTAGGTCGAGGTCCTTGATCTTGCCTTTGACCTTGGTCTTGATCTTCATGCGACCGTCCTGCGGCAACCGCTTTTCGGCGATGTCGAGCTTGGCCATGATCTTGATGCGGCTGGTGATCGCCTCTTTGAGCCGGATCGGCGGGTGCATCACCTCGTAGAGAATGCCGTCCACCCGGTAGCGAACCCTGTATTCCTTTTCGTAGGGCTCGATGTGGATGTCCGAAGCGTCGCGCTTGATGGCGTCGGTGAGGATGATGTTGACCAGCTTGACGACGGGTGCCTGTTCCGACTCCTCTTCGAGCTCGGCGAGATCCATGTCCTCTTCGTCGTCGAGAACCTCTAGGTCGGCGTCGATGGGATCCTCGGAGAGATCCTCCATCACCTTCTTGAGTTCGATGGAGTGGGTCGAGCCGTAGTAGCGGTCGATCGCCGCTCGAATCGCCGTTTCCGAGGCGACCACCGGCTCTACTTTGTAGCCGGTCATGAACTTGACGTCGTCCATGGCGAAGACGTTGGTCGGATCGATCATCGCCAAGGTGACCGTGGCGCCCGCCTTGGAGACCGGCAAAATGGTGTACTTGCGGGCGATGTCGGGCGGGATGATCTTCAAGATCGACTCTTCGACCTCCATCTCGTGGAGATCGATCGAGGGCACGCCAAAGTGCTGAGACAGCAGGTCGACGAGGTCGGTGTCTTCGAGGTGACCGAGCTTGACCAGGATCGACCCCAGTCGCCCTCCCTGCTCCTTCTGGATTGCCAGCGCTTCTTCAAGCTGCTGGACGCTCACCTTGCCGGTGCTGAGCAGGATTTCGCCGAAACGGTTCGCCATTTTCTAGCTCCTTCGATACGGGCAGACACGCGAGCGGACTGGGGAGAAGTCTAGTCCAATTCTCACGTTGATCTCAGTGCGAGAGCGTCGCCTCGCGTCAGTTGGACATATAGCCATGTTCTGAGTGTGACGCTACCAGTTCCAGGGCCCGTTCGGCGACAATTCTCGGTGCGAGGTTCCACAGGCAGGCACGCGGTGAGTTGAGCCGTTGGTGGCAGAAGCTGCACGGCAGGTGGACCGCGAGCGCCTGCCTAGGGGTGCCGTAAGGGCCGTGGGTCGCGGGGTCGGTGGGTCCCATGAGGCAGAGCACCGGGGTGCCCAAGGCGTGGGCTAGATGGATCGGCCCGGTGTCGCCGCCCAGGACGATGCGGGAGTGTCGCAACAGGTGGCCGAGCGCGGGAATGGTGGCGGCTTCGATTCGGCGCGCCGCTCCCTGGCTCGCGGCGACCACGCGGGCCACCAGATCGTCCTCCGCCGGTCCGCCGGCAACGCGCACGGCGACTCCCGCCGCCGCCAGCTTGCGCGCCACCTGGCCCCAGTAGGCGGCGGGGTAGCGTTTGTTCTCCCAGCCGGCTCCCGGGTGGAGGAGGGCGAAGGGTTCTTCGTGGGGTGTGGCCGGCTCGGCTGCGCTCGGCTCCGGCTGGGTGAAGAGTTTTTCGCCACCGAAATCGGCGGGGCCGGGTTCGATCTCTAGGCCGTCGAGTAGGCACAGTGCTCGCTCCACCGCGTGGACTCCCCGCGGGACCACCGGTTGGTTGATCCACCAAGCGCTCGAAGGCTCACGTCGGAAACGCCGTGCCAGGCCGATGCGCTGGCTGGCGCCGCTGAGACCGGCGAGTATCCCCGCCTTGTGGTTGCCCATCAGGTCGAGGACGACCTCCGGCGAGGCCCGGTCGAGGGCCTCCAAGAGCTCTCGCCCTTGGCGCCACGTGCGGCCGGCGAAGGGTCGCTGGCGCCACGAATTGAGGCCGACGGTGAGGAGCGAATCGAGATCGGCATGACCGGCCAACAGCGGGGCCCAGCGCTCTTCCACCAGCCACCCGATCCAGGCTTCAGGGTGGGCGCGGCGCAGAGCGGTCAGCACGGGCAGGCCGTGAACGATATCCCCGAGGGCACCGGTGCGGACGATCAGAACACGCATGAGTTGGCTGCCGTGGGTCTCCCGAGACGACCTACTCGGCGGCCTGCGAGCCCTCTTGGAGCAGAGCGCCGATCTTGGCGATGAGGTCGGTTGTGGAGTGGTCCTTGGGGTCGCCGACCAGCCGGGTCTCGCCGCCGTAGGCGCGCACCGTCTCAAACTCGGGTACGCGCTCGGGAGTGCCGTAGTCCGGCCCCTTGCAGTGGACGTCGGGGCGTAGCTGGGTGAGCAACGGTGCCGGGCTGTCACCGCTGAAGACGGTGACGAAATCCACCGGTTCGAGCGCCGCTAGCAGCTCGGCCCGTTCGCTGGCCGGAACCAAAGGTCGACCCGCCCCTTTGAGGCGAGCCACGGAGCTGTCGTCATTGATCGCCACCACCAGCACATCCGCCTGCGCGGCGGCGTCTCGCAGGTAGCGCAGGTGACCGACGTGGATCAGATCGAAGTGGCCGTTGGCGAAGGAGATCGTGGTTCCCTGGCCGCGCAACTCCTCCAAACGGCGCGCCAGCGAGGCGCTGTTGAGAATCTCACCCATGACGGGAACTCCCGGTGTTGCCCGTGGCCACCGCGGCGCGCAGCTCGTTGGCGTTCAAGGTGGCGGTCCCCATCTTCATTACCACCACGCCACCGGCGTAGTTGGCCAGCAGCGCCGCCTCGAACGGGGTGGCGCCGGCCGCTTGCGCCAGGGCGAAGGTGCCGATCACCGTGTCGCCGGCGCCGGTGACATCGGCCACCTGGTCGGTGCCGTGGACCGGGAGGTGGTGAGCCTCTTGATCGCTGAGCAGTGACATGCCCTCGCTGCCGCGGGTGAGCAACACGAAGCGCGCCCCCAGCCGCTTGCGCAGCGCTTGGCCGGCCGTGGCCACGGTCTCGGTGTCGTCGCCCAAAGGAGCGCCGAGGAACTGCTCGGCCTCCTCTTCGTTCGGGGTGGCGCCGTCGAGCCCGGTGAACTCCGCCAGTCGGTAGCGGCTGTCACACAGCAGGATCGCCTCGTCACCCAGGCAACGGCGCAGCAGCGCCACCCAAGCTGGCGTGGCGACGCCGTAACCATAGTCGCTGATCACCGCCACCCGCGCCGGTTCCGCCCCTTGGGTGAGGTCTGAGAGGCGGTCGCTCAAGCGGGCGAAGTCGTCGGCGGTGAGGGTGAGAGGGTCTTCGATATCGAAGCGCACGATCTGCTGCTTGATGGCATGGCGACCGCCGCCCAAAACCCGGGTCTTGGTCGGCGTGCGATACCCGGCGCGAACCTCGATGGCGCCGGTGTCGATCGCTCGCTCGGCCAGCGCCCCCACCAACTGGCGCCCGTTGTTGTCGTCGCCGACAATGCCGAGCACCCGCGGCTCGCCTCCGAGTGCGGCGACATTGGCCACCGCGTTGGCGCCGCCGCCGGGCAACAGCCGTTCCTCCTCAAGGCGCAAGATCAACACCGGGGCCTCGCGGCTGATGCGCTTCGGCGTACCGGTGATAAACCGATCCGCCACCAGATCGGCCACCATGATGACCGGTTTCCCGGCCATCGCGTCGATCAAGGCGAGGAGGCGTGAGGTCGAGGGAACCGCGTTCTGGTCTGCCATTTGGCGGCGAAGTTTAGCATGG
>QIHU01000770.1 GCA_003231035.1 Acidobacteriota bacterium | reverse complement strand
GTGGTCAATGTCGTTTTCGGCAACCTCGTCGAGCCAAGCCTGATGGGACGACGGCTGCGCTTGTCGCCGCTCGTGGTGCTCATGTCTCTGTTCTTTTGGGGCTGGGTCTGGGGCCCGGTCGGCGCGATTCTCTCGGTTCCTTTGACCATGGTGCTGAAGATCCTGCTCGAAAACACCGAGCGCTTGCGCTGGGCCGCTCAGCTGATGGAGCGCAACCCGCGGCGCAATCCATAGCCTTCGCCGGGTCCGTGGATTGACAAGCGAAGGGCTCAGCCATATGATCGCAATTCGAATCTGGACTAATTCAGTCCACTTTCCGTTTTCCATAGTCACGTCCATACTTGCGCTGAAACCACGCAGCCTTTTGCCATGATCCGCATCACCAAGAGAACAGACTACGGCATCGTGCTGTTGAGCACTCTGGCGGTCTCCGCCGGGCGCCGATTTAGCGCTCCCGAGCTGGCTGCCGAGTCGACGGTGCCACTGCCGATGGTGAGCAAGATCTTGAAGGAACTCACCCGTGCCGGAATCTTGGCCTCGCACCGCGGTGTCCACGGCGGCTACGCCTTGGCCCGCGATCCGCAAGAGGTTTCGGTGCACGAGGTGATCACCGCTCTCGAGGGCCCCATTGCGATGACCGAGTGCGCTGACGAAGTACCGGGTGTTTGCGACAAAGAAGCAACCTGCCCGGTAAGTAGCAACTGGGGCCGGATCAACCGGGCCATTCGCGAAGCGCTGGAAGAGATTACTCTGGCGCAGATGAGCATTCCGACGCGCAATTTGGTCACCCTGGGCCGTGGTGCTGTGTCCGCACAATCATAGTGTCCGTACAACTTTAGACCGAGGAACGTCATGCCGACTACATCCACAGCGACGCTCGAAGAGCTCGCCGAACGCGAATATGAGTGGGGCTTTGTCACCGATATCGAGCAAGAGACTCTGCCGCCGGGGCTCGATGAATCGGTGGTGCGCTGGATCTCCGCCAAGAAGGGCGAGCCCGAGTGGCTGCTCGACTGGCGGCTGAAAGCATTCCGCCACTGGCAAACGATGAAGGAGCCGACCTGGCACAATCTGCGCTACACCCCGATCGACTACCAATCGATCATCTACTACGCGGCGCCCAAATCGAAAGACGACGGCCCGAAGAGTCTGGATGAGGTCGATCCCGAGATCCTCGAGACCTACGAAAAGTTGGGCATTCCGCTGCGCGAGCAGGAGATTCTCGCCGGTGTGGCGGTGGACGCCGTCTTCGACAGCGTCTCGGTCGCCACCACCTTCAAGGAGAAGCTCTTCGAGGCGGGGGTAATCTTCTGTCCCTTCTCGGAAGCGGTCAAGGAGCATCCCGAGCTGGTGCGCAAGTACCTGGGCTCGGTCGTTCCCTACAGCGACAACTTCTTCGTTACCCTCAACTCGGCGGTCTTCTCGGACGGCTCCTTCGTCTACATCCCCAAGGGGGTGCGCTGCCCGATGGAGCTTTCGACCTACTTTCGGATCAACGCGCTCAACACCGGACAGTTCGAGCGCACCCTGATCATCGCCGATGAAGGGGCGAGCGTCAGCTACCTGGAAGGGTGCACGGCGCCAATGCGCGACGAAAACCAGCTGCACGCCGCGGTGGTCGAACTGGTGGCGCATAAGGACGCCAAGATCAAGTACTCGACGGTGCAGAACTGGTACCCCGGCGACAAGGAGACCGGCAAGGGCGGGATCTACAACTTCGTCACCAAGCGGGGTATTTGCGCGGGCGACAACTCGAAGATCTCATGGACCCAGGTCGAGACCGGTTCGGCGATCACCTGGAAGTACCCGAGCGTCATCCTCAAGGGCGACAACTCGATCGGTGAGTTCTACTCGGTGGCGCTCACCAAGGGATTTCAGCAGGCTGACACCGGCACCAAGATGATCCACATCGGCAAGAACACCAAGAGCACGATCATCTCCAAGGGGATCTCGGCCGGTCGGGGTCAAAACACCTATCGCGGCCAGGTCAAGATCAACAAGGGCGCCGATGGCGCGCGCAACTACTCGCAGTGTGATTCGATGCTGATCGGCGACCGGTGCGGAGCACACACCTTTCCCTACATCGAGGTGCGCAACCCCACCGCCCGCATGGAGCACGAGGCTTCGACCTCGAAGATCGGTGAGGACCAGCTCTTCTACTGCCAGAGTCGGGGCATCGCTCTGGAAGACGCGGTGTCGATGATCGTCAACGGTTTCTGCAAAGAGGTTTTCCGCGAGTTGCCCATGGAGTTCGCCGTCGAAGCGCAGAAACTGCTGGAGATCAACCTTGAAGGCAGCGTTGGCTAGGGCGGGAGTCAGAGACGACAGCTAGCGGGTGGCGAGCCGCCCACCTGACCTGAGTTCGGACGAATATTTTCGGGCCTTGGTGGCCCGGTTGACCCAAGAGAGATGCGAGTCATGCTGGAGATCAAGAACCTACACGTTTCGATCGATGAAACCGAGATCCTCAAGGGGATCGATCTGTCAATCAAGCCGGGCCAAGTCCACGCCGTCATGGGACCCAACGGCTCGGGAAAGAGCACCCTGGCGCAGGTGCTGGCCGGTCGCGAGGAGTACGAAGTCACCGAAGGGTCGGTGGAATTCCTCGGCGAAGATCTGCTGGAATTGGACCCGGAAATGCGCGCCCGCGAGGGTATCTTCCTCGCCTTTCAATACCCCGTTGAGATTCCGGGGGTGTCCAACACCTACTTCTTGAAGGCGGCGCTCAACGCCATTCGCAAGCACCGGGGCGAAGAGCAGGTCGACGCGGTGGATTTCCTGGCCTTGGTACGGGACAAGATGGCGATGGTGAAGATGGATGAAACCTTGCTCCATCGGCCAGTCAACGAGGGCTTCTCGGGGGGCGAGAAGAAGCGCAACGAGATCTTCCACATGGCGGTGCTCGAGCCCAAGCTGGCGGTGCTCGACGAGACGGATTCCGGCCTCGATATCGATGCGCTGCGCATCGTCGCCGACGGGGTCAACTCGCTGCGCGCTCAGGAGCGCGGCTTCCTGGTGATCACCCACTACCAGCGCCTGCTGGAGTACATCGTGCCCGACTTCGTGCACGTCTTGGTCGATGGCCGGATCGTGCGCTCCGGTGGTAAGGAGCTGGCCCTAGAGCTCGAAGACAAGGGCTACTCATGGCTCGAAAACGCGGCCGCGGCCACCCCCGCCGCCGCCGCGCCGGTGGGCGCCTAAGAGGGGACAGCGCGATGACCATCACAGCCCTGAACCGTGCCCAGCCCGACCGCGCCCATTTGGCCTACCTCGATGACTTCGAGGAGTTTGTCCGCTCTTTGTCGGTCAGTGAACCGGAGAGGATCGGTGCCCTGCGGCGCCGGGCGATCGACCGCTTCGCCGAGATAGGCTTCCCGACCACCCGGATGGAAGACTGGCGGTTCACCAACGTCGCCAAGGTCGCGGCGACCGACTTTGTCCGTTCGGTGGCTGCACCCGAGAGGGCGGCGGCGACCGATGTCGCCTCCCACCTGTTCGAGAGCGGCACCCGGATGGTTTTCATCGACGGCCACTTCGCACCCGAACTTTCGTCGCTCTCGGGGCTGCCGGCGGGCGTCGTGGTGGACAGCCTGGCGCATGCGCTGAGTGCGACCCCCGAGCGGGTGGAGCCCCACCTGGGCCACCATGCCCGCTTTGACGAGCACGCTTTCGTTGCCCTCAACACCGCCTTCATGGTCGACGGCGCCTTCATCGAAGTGCCGCGCGGGGTGGTCGTCGAAGAGCCTATTCAATTGCTCTTCGCAGCCACGGGTACGCCTAGCGACTCAACGCGGCCGCGGGTCTCCTATCCGCGCAACTTGATCGTCGCCGGCGAGGCGAGTCAGGTACGGGTGATCGAGACCTACGTCGGGCTCGACAAGGGAACCTATCTGAGCTGCCCGGTGACCGAAGTGGTGGCGGGCCCCAGTGCCTACGTCGACCACTACAAGATCCAGAAGGAAAGCACCGCCGCCTACCATATGGGCACCTTGCAGCTTTACCAAGACCGTGCGAGCCACGTCTTCGCCCACTCGATCGCCACCGGCGGCGCCATCGTGCGCAACGACACCAACGCCAACCTCGACGCCGAGGGCTGCGAGTGCACGATGGACGGCCTCTACGTGCTGCGCGGCACCCAGTTCATCGACAACCACATGCGCCTCGACCACGCCAAGCCGCATTGCAACAGTTTCGAACTCTTCAAGGGGATCCTCGACGAACGCTCGCGGGCGGTCTTCAACGGTCGTATCTACGTCGCCAAAGACGCCCAAAAGACCGACGCCAAGCAGTCGAGCCGGGCGCTACTACTTTCCAAGGAGGCGCTGGTCAACTCCAATCCGCAGCTCGAAATCTTCGCCGACGACGTCAAGTGTACCCACGGCTCGACGGTCGGCCAGCTGGACGACGATGCTGTCTTTTACCTGCGCTCTCG
>QIHU01000104.1 GCA_003231035.1 Acidobacteriota bacterium | reverse complement strand
GCCTCGGTTCCGACTCCAACGCCCGCATCTCGATGCTCGAAGAGATGCGTTGGGCCGAGTACGTGCAACGGCTCGCGGGGGAACGCCGCGGTGTCCTGAGAGACTCCGCCGGCTCGATCGCCCACCCGCTTCTCAACTCCGCGACCCAAGCCGGAGCTCAAGCCCTCGGCCTAGCCACCGGCCGCATCGAACCTGGCAACTGGGCCGACTTCGTCGCCATCGACTTGACCTGCCCGACGCTATCCGGCTGGCAGCCGGAGAACCTCCTAGCCACCCTGTTACTCGGAGCTTCCGAGGAAGCCATCGCCGCCACCTGCGTCGGCGGCGACTGGGCACAGCCCGTGTAGCCAGCGAAAACCGTGCACATAAGGAACCGCCGCCGCGTGCAAACGGTATAGTCTGTTGCTTCTAGAATCGACATTCGATGGCGGAATTACCCTGAGAAGGAGACGAATATGAAACTGCGTCTAGTCACCCTATGCGCCCTCACCCTCACCGTACTCATCGGCATCTGCCCAGTGCTCGCCCAAGACAGCGACCACGCCGCGGACAGCGACGACGCGGCCATGATGCACGCCTTCATGCAGGCGGCAACCCCCGGCGCGCAACACGAGATGCTCGCCGCCAGCATCGGCGACTGGAATCTAGTCGTCAAGATGTGGATGGACCCTAGCGCCGAGCCGATGGTCTCGAAAGCCACCGCCCACCGCGAGATGATCATGGGCGGCCGCTACATGGTCGAAGAAGTCACCGGAAACGTCATGGGAATGCCCTTCACCGGCCACGGCATGGCCGGCTATGACAACGTCACCGGCAAGTTCTGGAGCACTTGGGTCGACAACATGTCCACCGGCGTCATGACCAGCACCGGCACCTACGACGAAGCCTCCAAGACCAGCACCTATTGGGGAGAGGGCGCCGACCCAGTGAGCGGAGGGATGGCGAAGAACAAGACGGTGATTCAGCACATCAGCGCGGACAAGGAAGTGATGACCATGTACATGATCCAAGGCGGCCAGGAGATCAAGAACATGGAGATCACCTGGACGCGTTCTGGCTCGTAAGAGCCAGAACGCGTCTTTTTGTTCTTAGGGGTCCCTCGCCGGGACCCCTCGCTCCAAGAAAACGTCGTTTCTTGAAGCTCACCTCACCCCAGGGAGTCCGGTCCCCCCGCCCATCCGCCCTTTCTTCATACAGGGACCTTGGGACCTTTCTCGAAGGTCCCCTCAGACGCCCGCCCGGCCCCCGCCCGTTCTTTCATGGGGACCTTTCTCGAAGGTCCCCTCAGACAAAAAAATATCATTTTTCGTCTTTCACCCCTATACGAGTCCGGCCTAAGCGGTCGGGTTCGCCCCGAGGGCTCACGCGCTCCGCTCGCACGCAAGCCTCGAAACGGCAAGGTCTCAGTATCCGGGCCGGGACAAAGGCGAGAGCCGAAGGCGCGATATGATGAACTTCCGCGCCACCCATCATCCACTGCACTTGGGGAGCTCCATGGCCGCACCTGAACTCATCGCTTCCGTCGACGACCTCGATCCGTGGTTCGAGAGTTCGCACCAACGCCCGGTCTTCCTGTTCAAACACAGTCTGACCTGTCCCGTTTCGGGGGCGGCGCTCGATGAATACTTACGTTTCGTCGACCAGCAACCGAGGGCTGGCGAAGCCTCTTACACCTTGGTTGAGATCCAGAACGCACGCCCAGTCTCTGCCGAAATCACCGGTCGTACCGAGGTTCTCCACGAATCGCCACAGGCAATCTTGCTGCGCGACGGCAAGCCGGTCTGGAACGCCAGCCACTGGTCGATCAAGGTCTCCAGTCTCGCTCAAGCCCTCGAAGGCGCGGCCTAACTTACCGCGACGGCGACCTCGGAGGCACCGCGTTCTAGCCGATCGACCAGCTCCGGCAACGCTTCACCTCGTACCGAGCAGTGTGCGATGCGTATGTAGTTCGGAGCAATGGAGATCAGGCCGGTATCGTGATCGGCCAGCAGGCGCTGGCGAACCGCCTCGGAGTCCAGTCCGCGGGCCAGTTCGATCAAGGCGAAACAGCCGGAATTGAACGGCAGGGCTCGCCCTAGGGCTGGATCGAACGTAGCTAGGCGATCGCGAAGAATCCGATAGCGCCCAGCGAGCCGTTGACGCAGGGCCTCGACTTCTTCCTCCAAGGTGCGGCTTTCCAGGGCCCCCAGGACCACCATTTGGCTCGCCGACACCGGAGAACCTATGGTGGCACGCGAGAGATCCATGATCTTGCTTTCGAGGGCCTCGGCGATGGCGGAATCGGCGGCAAAGGGGAAGGTCAAGAAACCAACTCGGCCACCGAAAAAACCCAGCTCCTTGGTTGCCCCCTCTACCTTGACGGGAATCAAGTTGGGATGCTGACCAGCGAGCTCCCAGAACATCGAGCCGCGCGGGATCTCCTCTTCGTAAACGAAACCGGCGTAGGCGTCATCGCAGATGGCGACGATCGGCCGCAGTGCCGCCGCCTCCACCAACGCCTTGCGCAGCTGGTCGCGCTGCGCAAGGGTCAGGCTGTAACCGCTCGGATTGGACGGCAGGTTGACCACCACTAGTGCCGGTTCTCCCTCCGGTAGCGCACCCAAGGAGCGCGCCACGCCGTCGGCCGCGAAACGGGGGCCCTCCCCATCGTCCACGTAGGCAGGCGAAGCCAAGATCTCAGCCCCACGCCGGACGCCAAAAGTCTGGCGATAGTTGCCCCAGAAGGGCTCCACCACCGCCACCGCACTGCCTTGGGCGCAGAATAGATCGGCCAGGATGGACAAACCATGGGTCAGCCCCACGGTCACGATGGGCAGGCTGGAGGCCGACGCGCCCGGTTCCAAGTGAGCTCGCTGGCGCTGGCGCCAGGCCTGGCGGACCTCCGGGATACCGGCAGCTGGGGAGTACAGAAGAGCTTTGTTTCGCTTCTCTTCGTCGAGCGCCGCATAGGCCGCTTCGAGCGACGGAAGGCGTAGCGCATGGCCGGCCCCGTCGGTCAGCTGACCGATAGTGGCGTTGTACTTCTTGCCCCGCGCTTGCCCCGCCTGAAAGGGAATCCCCGGCGGATAGACGAGTTGCCGCCCGAGCGGTGAGAGAGCAGAAAACAGGGCCGGCGAACTTTCTTCGATCGCCGCGTTGGCACGCGCCAGCAAGTCGCTCATCGTTTTCCTCCAGGCGGCCGTTTCGAGTCTAGATCCAACACGACGCGAAACCGATTCACTTCTAAGCGAGGCGAGTTGCGGCAATCTAGCACGGTAACCAGCAGCCTGGTAGAACCCCAACGAGAGGCTGGTAAAGTGACCTCGCCTTGACTGAACTTGCCACCAAACGACTCTTCGTTGCCGGAATACTCATGGCGGCCAACCTCTGGCCGGCCAGCGCTGAGACTATGACTCCACCCATCCGCCACACCGTTCGCTTCCCCGACCCCAGCACCCACTATGCCGAGATCGAGGCCACCGTTCCAACCGGCGGCGCCGATGCGGTCGAGCTGATGATGGCGGTCTGGACCCCGGGCTCCTACCTGGTGCGCGAGTACGCCAACCAGATCGACGCCTTGAGCGCGAGCGGCATGGATGGCACGCAGCGCGGGGTGGTCAAGACGGCCAAGAACCGTTGGCGAATCGCCACCGGCGGCGAGGAGAGTGTGCGGATCTTCTACCGCCTTTACTGCCACGAGTCTTCGGTGCGCAACAACTGGGTGGATGACCGTTTTGCCTTCTTGGTGGGCGCCGGAACCTTTCTCACCCTGGTCGACGACCTGGACCGTCCGCACGAGGTCACCGTGGAGTTGCCCGACGGCTGGAAGCAGGCAGTCTCGCCTCTGGCCGATGTCGATGAGACCGTCGTGGATGGCTCGAAGCCTCCAGACTCTCGTCGCCGCCCAACCTTCCGCGCTGAGAACTTCGAGCAATTGGTGGACTCCCCGCTCTACGCCGGATCGCCCACCGTCCACCCCTACGAAGTTGGCGGGGTCCGCCACTGGTTGGTCAACGAGGGTGAGGGGACGAGCTGGGACGGACCGCGTTCGGCACAAGATGCGCAACGCATCAGCGAGGAGATGATCTCTTTTTGGGGACACATCCCCTACCCGCGCTATGCGATCTTCAACCTGATCACCGAGGGCCGCGGCGGCTTGGAGCATAAGGACTCGACCGTCTTGATGACCAGCCGCTGGGCCACACGCACCCGCAAGGGCTACCTGAACTGGCTCCGTTTGGTCAGCCACGAGTTGTTCCACGCGTGGAATGGCAAGCGCTTGCGCCCAGCGGCTCTTGGGCCGTTCGACTATGAGAACGAGGTCTATACCCGCGACCTCTGGGTGGTCGAAGGGGTGACCTCGTACTACGACGACCTGCTGGTTGCGCGCAGCGGCCTGAGCACCCAGAAGGAGTATCTGGAAGCGCTCTCCAAGATCATCGAGCGAGTCCAGACCACGCCCGGTCGCCTGGTCCAACCGATGGGCGACGCTTCCTACGACGCCTGGATCAAGCTCTACCGACGCGACGAAAATTCGAACAACACGACGATGAGCTACTACGCCAAGGGCGCCCTGGTCGCCTGGCTGCTCGACGCCAGGCTGCGCCGCTCCAGCCAGGACGAGGTGAGCCTCGACACCGTCTTGCGCGCCGCCTTCGCCCGCTTCTCGGGCGAGAGCGGCTACGACGATGGGGAGTTTCGCTCCCTCGTTGCGGAGTTCGCCGGGGCGGCTAGTGACGAGATCGACACCTTTCTCCACCAGGCGCTCAACACCACCGCGGAACTCGACTTCGCTCCCGCCCTGAGTTGGTTTGGTTTGCGTTTCGAACCGACCGAGAAAGAGGCGGACGAGGCAGACGAGAAGGCTGGCTGGCTAGGGCTGAAGACCCGCGTTCGAGAGGGGCGGCTGGAGATCACCGAAGTCCACCGCGCCACCCCAGCTTTCGCCGCCGGCCTTTCACCCGACGATGAGATCCTGGCGCTCGATGGCTACCGTGTCACCGCTAAGACCTGGCAAGATCGACTGACCGCCTTTCGCCCCGGCGAAACCGCCGAGCTCTTGGTCTCCCGGCACCAAAGGTTGGTGACGGTACCGGTGACCTTCGGGAGTCAGCCTGAGCCAGAGTGGAGCTTGGAGGTCGATCCAGAAGCGAGCGCCGAACAGGTGAGTCACCTCACCGCCTGGCTCGGCGATGGCTCCTCCGCGACTTCCTCGTCCGCGCCCGAGTAGGCGGTTCAACCCCATGGCCACCTACGCCATCGGCGACATCCACGGCTGCTACAAGACCTTTCGAGCCCTCCTCAAGGAGGTCGCTTTCCGTCCCGCGAAGGACCGCCTCTGGTTGGTGGGGGATTTGGTCAATCGCGGCCCCCGCTCGCTCGACGTGCTGCGTTGGGTGGCGGACCACGAGGAGGCCCTGACCACGGTGCTCGGTAACCACGACTTGCACCTCCTCGGTCGCGCCGCCGGAATCGCGGAGCCCAAAGCCCGCGACACCTTGGACGAGATCCTGGAAGCGCCGGACGCTCCCCAGCTCCTCTCCTGGCTACGCCAACGCCCTCTCTTCTATCGCCACCGGCGGTTCGCCATGGTGCACGCCGGCCTCCACCCCGGGTGGACCTTCGACGAGGCCCAACAGTGGCACCGGAAGGTCAGCCG
>QIHU01000691.1 GCA_003231035.1 Acidobacteriota bacterium | reverse complement strand
AGCATTTCATTCTCCCCGATCCCCGGCCCAAAAGCCGCGGTCGGGTGGTGGTGATCGCTGGCTTGGGATTGCCGGGGCGTTTCGGAGCTCCGGAACTCACCGTCACGGTGCGCGAGTTGTGCTGGGCCTTGGGTCGAATCGGCAAGCGCCACTTGGCGACGGTGCTGATCGGTGGTGGCCATGGCAACCTCGAAGTGGGGATCGCGGTCGAGGCCTGGCTCAAAGGAATTCACCAAGCACAGCGCACCGGCGGTACTAGGGGGCTGAGGCGGGTGACCTTCGTCGAGTACAAGGAAGGGCGAATCCAAGGGATCCACCAGGCGATCGAGAAAGCCAGCCAAGCGATGCAGTCGCGCATGAGCGTGCGCTACGACCCCTGGAGTGAGCCGGAGTTGCGGCACCTGGAGAAGGTCGCGGTGGATCGCGATCGAAAATACTGGCTCATGGAATGGAATCGTCGCAGCCAGCAAATCAACCCTAGAGGGAGAGCGACCTCGGACGGTTGGGCCTCCGATCCATCTCCCACCCGAATTACCGTCAACTTGGAGGGAGAGACCTACCGTTTTGGGGCCTTGACGGCGGATGCCTCGATCCCAGAGCGGGTGGTGCCGCTGGATCCGAAATTGGTGGACGCCGCCAACCGCGAACTGGTGGCGGCCAGTGGCGAGGAGAGCCAGCGCGAGCACGGTCGCTTTCTCGAACGGTTGTTGATCCCACGCGATCTGCGTCCCGCGCTCAAGACATCGGCCCCTTTGGTTCTGATGCTCGATTCGACCACGGCGCGCATCCACTGGGAGATGGTCGCTCAACCGCCCGCGGTGGAGGTCAATCTGGATGGCGACGGGGGCGAGGTCGAGGCCAAGGAGGGGGAAGGAGCCTTCCTCGGCATCTCGCGCGGCCTGACCCGCCAGCTACGCACTGCCTTTGCGCCGCCGCCGGAGCCGCCGCCGTCCGCGCGTCGCCACTTGCGCGTGCTGGTGGTGGCCGACCCGGCCGAAGACGCTCGCCTAGCCGGCGCTGAGGAGGAAGGGGTGGAGGTGGTCGACCTCTTCGAGGCTTTCAATGAGGTCTACGCCGGCCTGACCAACAATCATATTGAAGTCACTCGCCTCTTCGGACCCCGCAGCGCCACCCGGACCAACGTCCTGCGTCACTTGATGTTACGCCGGTTCGATGTCCTCCACTTCGCCGGTCACTGCTTATTCGATGTGGAGGATCCGACCCAATCCGGCTGGGTCTTCAGCGGCGGCACCCGGTTGACGGCTAACGAACTCGACCGCATCGACCGCATCCCCCGCTTCGTTTTTTCCAACGCCTGCGAATCGGGAATCACCCCCGACCGTTCCGAGAGCCGCTCGGCCGCCCTGGCGCCGAGTTTCGCCGAAGCCTTCTTCGCCCGCGGAGTCTCCAATTTCGTCTGCACCGCCTGGCCGGTCGACGATCTCTTCGCACGGGTCTTCGCGCGCGAACTCTATTCGGGCTTGTTGGGCCTAGAGAGCATCGACGAGGAAGCCGGCCTGTACGCCGCTCGCGAGCCCCTGCCGATGTACCGCGCGATGCGCGATGCGCGGCGCAAGGTGGCGAGTGTCAAGAGCGGCCTAAGAACCTGGGGCGCCTACCAGCACTACGGAAGCCCCTTCTATCGCTTCTTCCACCAGGGGTCGATCAACAAGCCGGAGGAGCCTTCGAAGGCGAAAGAGCAGAAACCCTCGGCTAAGGGCTGAGCGAGAAATGCAAGTCGCCCAGGATCGCCAGTAGGTGGTTGTGGGCGGCGCCGATGTCGAGGCGATTGGTTCCGGGCGGATAGGGGACGGCGGTCGCCACCTCCTCGAAAGGGGAAGAGGGGTTGGCAGGTAGGCGGTCATCGAAAAAAACGAAGGCTTGGGCGGGTGGATTCAGCCTCGAAGTCCAGACCAATCCTTGCGCCCACCCAGCCCACTGGCGAATCGCGTGGCACCATCCACGGGTGTGCGGGTAGTCGCTGGAAGGACTCTGAGAGAGCCAACTCGGGCTGAGTTGAAGGGCGCCGAAGTCCTGAGCGTCCAGAATCTTCACCAGTGTCATGTCGAAGGTGGGGCGAATCCAGCTGATCAGTTTGTCCTGAGTGAGAACTCTGGGGAGAAGGCGCCCGCCCGCCGGGTCCAGCTCGTAGTCCCTCAGCACCGCCTCCGAGATGGCGCAGGCATCGGTGCCGCCGGCATAGAGAAAACCGTAGGGGTCCTCGGCCGTGCCATCGAAGCGGCCACCACCCGAGTCCGCTTCGGCTAGGGTCGGGTTGAACGTCGCGGCCAAGAACCGGATGGAGTGGATGCGGGTGAGCCGCGTGCCGGCGTTGAGCAGGTACTTTTGAGGCCGGCCGGGGACGGAAGGAATCGGCGGAAGCTGAGCCACCGAGGGTTAACCCAAAGGTTCGGTCAAGGACCGTGCCGCCGCTATGACTTCTTCGGCCCTACCGGTGTTGACCGCGTCGAGCGGCCTGGCGCCCAGTCGGCCGTTGGACGACAGCCACCAGGAGGCCACGCCCCATGGATCGTTGGCTGAATCCAGGAGCTGGTTGACCTGGCGAACTTCCTCGAAAATTGCCTGTTTTTCAGGGTCGAACTGGAAGCTAGGGTAGAGATAGCGGTTGCCCCGCGGAATCCCCAGCAGGGCCGAGGCTTTTCTTAGGGCACTCACCTTCTCCCGATTGCTGCCCTTGGCGCCGAGGGCCAACGCCGCCTGCTTCGAGACGAAGAATTCCTGCTCCAAGATCGCGTACCCGGCCTCGCTGGCGAGTTGGCTCTGTACCGCCCGGCTGCGTTCCGCCGCGTCGACGATGCGGGCGGGTTCGCCGGGGAGGTGCCTCATCAGGTTGCCCGACTTCACCTGCCACCAGAGGAAGGAACGCAGATAGGGCCGACGGCCGGCGAGGTTGGGGTGTCTTGAGGCGATGCGAGCGGCGACGTCGATCAGATCCTCAGCCCCCAAGGTCGCGGCCTTGCGGTCGAGGTCGCGCAGGATTTCTTGTTTAGTCCGCGTCGCGAGAGCCCGATCGGCATCGGAGGGGTTGAGTTCTTTGGGTTGTGCGGTGCTCATTGAAAAAACCTGACAAAGCTGACCTTATGGTGTTTTGTCAAGGTCGTCAAGGTTCCTGGATCCTCTCGCGGCGCGCCTTCGTGGGGCGCAAGGTCGCCATGGCAACCAGGAACTGCCCGGCGGCCAGCGCTGCCTGGGCGACATTGGCTGCCCTGGCCGCCCCCATCGCCCCCTGATTGGGAATCCACCAAAGATTGAGCGTGAGAGCGACCGCCACGGCCAGCAGCTGGCAGGCCAGCGCGGCACGCTGGCGGTGCCAGGAGGCGAGGACAATCCCGAGCAGCAGGCTGGCACTGGCGGCGGGCAACGCCCAGGCGAGGGTGGCGAGGATCTGGGAGGCGTTGGCCGGTGGCGCGGTGAAGGCGAGTTGGGTGAGCGCCGGGGCGAGGAGCCCCAGCACAAGGCTGATGGCCGTGCCGCAAGCGAGACCGATCGCGGTCACCAGGAGAGCCGCCTTGCGCAGTGATCCGCCGGCGACAGCCGAGCGCGCCAGGGTGGGGTAGGCGGCCAGGGCGAGGAGTTGGGGCAGGGTGAGAGCGCCCCAGACGAGAGTTGTGGCGATACCGTAGGCGCCGATCTCGGCTCTAGCGACGGCGAGCCCTTCGAGCAGGAAGGTGTCGGCCCGCAGCAGAAGTTGAGTGGCGAGTGAGATCCCCAAGAAGGGCAGACTCTCGCTGAGCAGACTGGAACCGCGAGCCGTCGGCTGGGAACCGAGCGCCGCCACTCTCGGGCGCAACCAGAGCAGGGCTAGGCCGGCTCCGCTGGCCAAGGCGAGGCCGCACCACCAGACGGGCAGGGCGAAAGTCGCGACGGCGAGGATCAACAAGAGCGCCGTGATCATCTCGATGGCGCGCGCTTGCACTTCGATATGGGCTTGGTCGAGCCCCTTGAACAAGCCCCCGCGGGTGAACAGTCGGGTGCGCAGCAGGGCGTAGGGCAGGAATCCCGCCAAGGTCCAGCGCAGGATCGGCTCGCGGAGCCAGAAGAGGACAAGCAGAACCAGGGGCACGACGAGGAGAGTGACCCGCCGCTGAAGCCTCTCCGCCTGGCGTAGGCGAGCGCCGGCCTGCCCCGGAGCGGTGGCGACGGCGCGCATGAGCACCTCTACCTGGCCGACGGCGGTGAGAACCACCAGCAGAAGGGTCGCGGCGTAGCCAAGGGTGAAGCTGCCCATCGCCGCGGGCCCGAGGTGGCGAGAGACCAGAAAGGCGATGGCCAGCAAGGCCAACTTGGCGACCATCTCGCCGAGCAAGAGCCAGCCGGCATTGCGGCCGATGGGTGACAACTGCCGGCGCCGGCCGATCGGGTCTTGCGCGGTCAAGAGTAGGCGAGGGCTACTCGCCAACGAGCAAGCGAAGCTGCTTGATTTGGCGGTTGA